>JAAZCL010000005.1 GCA_012513315.1 Bacteroidales bacterium
GTCCTATACGGCCAGCTCCTATTGAATCCCCCAGGTCTTGATCGAAGCAAGGGTAGATGGTTGTAGCGGCGCGATATAGTAAGCTTACCCTTTTTTATTTAATAAAAAATCCCCCATTCTTACGCATTTTAGTCGTAGAATGGGGGATTTTTTGAGATTAAATCTCAATTAAGCTATCTTAGGTAGAATTTTATTATCAACTGAATATTTTCCAGCCCCTATAAGTACCGATCCTGCAAATACAATTAATAGATCTAATGCGTGACCATATATCATAAAACTATCACCTGCCGAAAGGTGAGTTATTAGAGCAACCACCATAGTTCCAGTAAGCATTAACGCGGCTGGTCTAAAGAACAATCCTAAAGCAAACAGAATTCCACCTACTGCTTCTGCAAATGCGGCAATAAAACCCCAGAAAACATGACCTGAATCTATTCCAAAATTAGACATAGTGCTGCCAACCATAGCCCATGTTTCAGTTCCACCCGTAATTTTCGGGAGGCCATGTAGGAAAATAGATATACCAATTCCAAATCTTAATATTAGCCACCCAAGTTGTAATAAGTCGTTTTTTCTTTTCATTATAATTTTTTATTTATTCTATTTCTTAAGTTTAGTATTGGTTGTTCTTTATATCTGAAATTAAACCATTATAATTAGTAATTAAATAGATATAGCTTGTAATCAATCAGTTATAACCAGTAATAAAAACAGTTCTAACTTAGAGATTAGGCACTTTCCAATAATTAAGATAAAACATTAAATAAGACAATTTGTTCACCTCTCACTTATAGATTATATTGATACACTCGAACAAACTTATACACATCTACTATAAAACTCTACAAAAAAAGCCTCATCTTATATAAAGTATCTTCATAAATAAAGATCTACTTATTTGAAGACTATGCTTATATTAAGACTATGCTTAAAAAAAAACCGGAAGCCTCTTTAGACCTCCGGTTCTATTTAATTATATTAAAATATTAGTTTTCAGCTTTTCTTGCAGAATAACTAATTTTCAAAGCATATGCTTGTCGCAATGCCTGTTTTACTTCAGTAATATACTGCATACGCGTAGCTTCATCTGCTTTTATAGATACAGTCATTAAGGGTTGATCTGCTTCGTTCATACTTGCTTTTTCTTGTGCGATATAATTTTGTATGTCCGACACATCAGCAAACCTGTCATTAAGCTGCATCTGGGTACCTGTACCTAATCGGCTATCCATTGGAACACCAATATTGATATAAGTAACTAAAGACTTTTTCTCCAGTTTCTGAACCTCTGTAGCGGAGGGTAACTTCATCTGCACCATCAGAGTTTCTGATCGCATAGTAGTTGTTACCATAAAGAAAAACAGAATAGCAAATACAATATCAGGCATTGAAGATGTATTCATTTCGGGCATATCTTTTTTGCCACTTTAATTAAATTTTCCCATAATTATTGATCTCCATAATTTTTAGGTTCGGCCTCCGAGATACGTTGTGGATAAAGTCCGTCAATTTGCTCTTTCTGACTTATCGACAACTCTTCATACCCCATACCAAAATATCTTCTAGATCCCTCTTCTCTCAATTCGTTATATGCTTTTACAACTTCATTCTGAACAGCAATATAAGCGCTGTATCTAGTTGTAGCATCATTCTGAATTGACACAACATGGTTAGATGTAACGGGTACTATACCAATAGGTGGACCGAAGTCTTCTTCAATAAGCTGAGGCAGTTCCGCGCTATTAGATTCGTTAAGAACAAAAGCCTTAACAACATCTTTCATTGCAGCACGACCTGCGCCACCCATTAATTCGTTCTCATTGCCATACACAACTACACCTTGCTGGTCCTGTAACAGAATTTCGTTCTGGGCATTTACCAATACCACTAACAAATTTCTGCGTTGTACATCCACAGAAGTCTGGTCTTGTGACTGTGGTGGAGGTGGAAGACGTCGAGCCAATCCTGAATCAACATCCATATTTGATACCAGCAAGAAGAATGTAAGCAATAAGAAAGAAATATCAGCCATGGAACTAGCATTCAGAGCTGGAACCTTTTTTGAACTTTTTGCCATAAATTTTAAACCTTTCTTTTAAAAGATTCTCATAGAGAATCGTCAATTTTTAAACTTAGATAAGTTTATTTTCTCTTAGTCATTAAAGGAGTAAAAATAAGAGCCAATATTGTTACAACCATCATGAAATAGCATGAATACAGCCACATGTCGGTCAATTTTAACATTGTCGGCACATTATCAGTTCCATCATATCCGGGGATGTTTAATAAAGTACCATCACCCATAATGTAAGTTACTACCAATAGAGCACCTAATGCAAGAATTGCAAGGAAACCGCTCATTGCTTTTTTAGGATTCTCTTTTAATCCTCTTGCGAAGTCAATAATTGCAAATGCTATTAAAACAACAACAGTTACAACTAGAAGTATATAACACCAGTACAATATTAAATCTGTAAACTTAGGCTGAGACATATCAGCAGCAACTTTTTCATGATCGGCCACCTGACCACCAAAGAAAAAGAGAGCTAATACAATAATAGAGATAATAATCCCAATGATTAATGTTGTTCTGGATGTCCTGTGTATTTTAGTTACAGCCATCTTATTACAAGTTTTTATATTTTACGTTATATTTGATTACTTGATCAAGGAAAGTGATAGATGCATCTTCCATTTTATTAAGGATACCTTCCATTTTCGAAAGAATATAGTTATAAATAATCTGAAGAATAATTGCAACAATCAAACCACCTACAGTAGTAATTAAAGCAACCTTCATACCACCTGCAACAATTGTAGGGCTCATATCACCAGCTCTCTGAATATCGTCGAAAGCCATAACCATACCAACTACAGTTCCCAAGAAACCAAGAGATGGTGCAATTGCAATAAATAGTGTAATCCAAGATAGGTTTCTCTCTAGTAAGCCCGACTGCACACCACCGTAAGAAACGATAGAGCGTTCAACTTCATCAGCCCCATTATCTAATCGTAATAGTCCCTGATAAACAATAGATGCTATAGGTCCTCTTGTATCGCGAGCAATATCTTTTGCTGCTTCCACATCACCTCTATCTAAAGCATCACCAACTTTATTTAGGAATGCGTCTGGATCAACGTCTGCTAAGCTTAGATAAATAATTCTTTCCAGACTGAACGCTAAACCTAAAATTAAAGATATAGCGATTAGGCTCATAAACCCGGCACCACCTTCTATAAATTTAACCTTCAATGCTTGGTGAAAGCCAGCAGATGACTCCTGAACAGCCGCTTGAGTAGTGGCAACTTGTTCTGTTTGATCTCCAGGGGTTGCGTCTTGTGCGAAAAGAACCGAAGACAATCCTACAGACATCATTCCGAAGATTGCTAAAATTGCAAATAACTTTTTCATTGTGTGTTCAATTTTGTTGATTAATGATTTTTTAATTTGTTTGTTTTATTAATGATTTTGATTTATCTATTTCTTTTGTATAAACCTTTCAACGACTTTCATGTTCTATTTTTGAGCGGAGAGAGCGGGATTCGAACCCGCGATACACTTTTGGCGTATACACGCTTTCCAGGCGTGCCTCTTCAACCACTCGAGCACCTCTCCATAGAGGGACGTCCCAGAAACGGGCGCAAATTACTAAAAATATTTCAATCCCACTCAATTTAGTTTGCAAATTTACTGAATTAATCAATTAAAATCTAGTACGTGATGAAAATATTTTAAAAAACCCTTTATTAGCTTCAAACATCTATATTATGTTTAATCCAAACATTTTATTAACATTCTGATTAATAAGTCTGTTAACTTCAATAACTTCCAATCCCCATATTTCAGATATTTTATTAACTATATAGCATAAATAAGATGATTCATTGCGTTTTCCCCTGTAAGGCACAGGTGTTAGGTAGGGAGAATCTGTCTCCATTACCAACCTATCTTTAGGACAATGAATTAAAGTTTCGGTCATTCCCGAGTTCTTATATGTAACCACCCCGTTCACTCCAATCATGAAATTATTAAGTTGAAGAATATTATCCAACTCATCTTTCGAGCCGCCAAAACTATGAAACACTCCTCTAAGAGACTCCTCTCCTACCCTCTTTATACTATTTATTACCTCTTTAGTAGCATTTCTAAAATGTATTGAAACCGGAAGATCCTTCTCGGCACTCCATTTAAGTTGCTCTTCAAAAGCATTAATCTGTTCTGTTTGCAATGACTTATCCCAATATAAATCCACACCAATCTCTCCAACAGCAATATAATCACTGCTGTCTAGTTCTTTATAAATGATATCAAGTTGCTGTTTCCAATCAGTTGAAACACTAGTTGGATGCAGCCCCATCATTGGAATAAAAAAATCGGGATATAATTCCACAGTAGACTTTAGGTCATTAATAGATGATTCATCAACATTAGGCAGCAGAATCTTTTTTACCCCTGCATCCATGGCCCTTAAAACTACCTCTGACAAATCATTCTTAAATTCTTCGGCAAAAATATGAGCATGCGTGTCAACCATCATCATTCTGTTATCTCGCCCTTTCTATAATAGTAGACAATACCATATTCTCTATTTCTATCTAAGCGTTTTTCAGAAGCTAATTCTAAACTGTTCTTCTCAACCTCTTCCCAAATATCAAAAATCACCTTATCCACTTTTTCACGATAAGCAGCCACCTCATCCAACACTCTTAATGTACTTTTTTGATGTAGTTTCTGAGTTTGAAACCCCTCTTTAAATATAGAAAACATCACATTCACTTTTGCAATAGAGGGATTATAAATTGGGACACCACCTTTAGAAATACGTTGATTTTCACCTTCAATGATTTTCTTTCCCCATTCCAGAATCAATTCATTAGAAGTGAGATCCGGAACAACCATGTTTAAATTTTGAAGGTTATAATATTCTAGTTGAGATTCTTTTATTTCAGCACGCACTACACACATATATAAAACCTGTACAAAGTGAGATATGTACATACGAGCATTTTTTACTTTACCCTGAAATGTTTTATTTGCCTTCACCTGTATATCATGCATTCTTCGATAACGAGAACAAAGAATTTCAAATTGATTTAATACAATCTTCGACTCTGACAGTGTTGTAGTTGTTATCTGCAGTTCTTTATAATCAGTATTCTCTGCTTTCTCGATAGCTGTTTTAAGTGCTTTTATCCGTGCGGCATCGGTGTTTGGTAATCTTCTATATGGCATTCCGCTTTTATCTTTAAAAATACTATTTTTCTCTGTACATAAGTTGCTCTGATAAATTCAAAAGACTATTCTTTCGAGCATCAGATACACTTATGGATGACAGATATTCCAAAGATGCAAGATAATACTTTTCTATTAAATTTTCCACTAAATCGCTCAATTTTAATTCCTCGTAAATATTTTTAACAGCATTAATTTTATGTTCAGGATCAAACACTTCCGCAGTCAACCATTTGTCCAATTCGGCTTTTTGCTTCTCGTTAGAACTCTTGAGTGCTTTAATTAGCAAATATGTTTTTTTATTACTTAAGATATCGCCCCCTGGCTTCTTGCCAAAAGTTTTAAAATCACCAAACACATCAAGCAAGTCATCTTTTAGCTGAAATGCAAGTCCCAAGTTGATACCAAACTGATACAATGCATTTATATCTTCAGCCGATGCATCAGAAACAATTGCGCCCAATTTCAAAGAACAACCAATAAGTACAGCTGTTTTTAATCTAATCATATTCAGGTACTCATCTTCTGTAACATCCATTCGTTGTTCAAAATCCATATCCAGCTGCTGTCCTATACAAATATCCATTGCTGTATCCGAAAACACCTCTAACAGCTCAGGAAGATACCTATGAGGAACTTTAGAAATATACTTGTAAGCCTCAATTACCATTGCATCTCCCGAAAGAATAGCAGTATTAGCACTCCATTTTTTATGCACAGTTTCACTCCCACGTCTCAGATTGGCCTTATCCATTAAATCATCATGCAATAATGAGAAGTTATGAAATATCTCAATTGCCAAAGCAGGGTTAATTGCATCCTCAATATCTTTCTCAAACAAATCGGCAACCATCAAAGTAAGAATCGGGCGAATCCTCTTACCTCCTAATGAAAACACATATACCGGAGGATCAAATAGAGAACGCGGCTCTTCGTTAACTAATACTTTTCCGAGCTCCTCATTTATTCTTTTTTCAAGAAAGTCTATTCTCGTATTCATAGTCAATCTATTTTATAAGATACTTATATTAAAAAAAGCTGCTTCTCGTTTACGAAAAGCAGCTTCTTCAATATTATTTTGTTTGTATATCCAACTGTTTTTTAAACCAGTCATTACAAACTATTAGTTTTGTAAACGGAATACAACAGGTAATGTAAAGCGTACACGAACTGCCGATCCTCTTTGTTTACCGGGCTTCCAGCGGGGCATTTGCTGAATAACACGAACAGCTTCCCTATCTAACGAAGGGTCAACTCCTCGTACTACTTGAACGTCAGTAATGCTACCATCTCTCTCTACCACGAAGTTGCAAATTACCCTTCCTTGAATACCATTTTCCTGTGCAATAACCGGATATCTGATATTATCACCTAAGAACTTCATCATTGCAACATTACCTCCGGGATATTCAGGCTGTTCTTCTACAACCACAAAAATCTCTTCAGTAACCTCTTCATGTTTAGGCTGTGGTGGTGGTGGTGGAACATAAGCTTGCACTTGTCTTTGTGTCTGGTCGTCCTCAGTTTTGATATCAAATTTTGTTTCAACCTCTTCTTCAACTACCTGAATAATTTCTGGTGTTTCTGGCTCAGGTGGTGGTGGTGGTGGTGGCGGAGCGGGGTCACGTCGGGTAATTTCAATTTCCTCCTCAGCCAACACATCTTGAACGATAATGTTCTCATCTAACTTCTTAGTAGATGTAGACCATTCAAAGGCAAAGAAAAGAATAGAAATACCTAAAACCAATCCCATAAGGATAAAGGTACCTCTGTGTGTTTCCAGATTCGCCTTTTGTGATTTTTTTACTTCATCTTTTTTGTTCATTGTGAATAATTTTTTATCTGCTTCAATAATTTTTTTTCGACTGCTTAGATTGCAAAAATAGTTATTATTTTCAATAGACCCACTATTTTGATAGAATATTATCTAATTAGTTTAATTCAGTTTTAATTTATTGCCTTACTTTATAAATATCCTTTAAATTTCTTCCATACCCGTCGTAGTCTAACCCATACCCAACAATAAAATCGTTTGGTATCTCAAGTGCCACATAATCAATATCTATTTTATTCACTAATGCTGCCGGTTTAAAAAGCAATGTAGCAATTCTGATCCCCGCCGGTTTAAGCTTGTTTAACTCCATCAATAGAGAAGTCATGGTATTACCACTGTCAACAATATCTTCAACAATCACCACCTCACGCCCTTCAATGCTTTCGTTTAAGCCCAGCACCTCTTTCACATGAATTGTAGATGATGTACCAGAGTATGATGCCAATCTCACAAATGTAATTTCACTTGCAATTGTCACCTCCTTCATCAACTCTCCTGCAAACATAAAAGATCCATTTAACACCGCAATAAATATCGGATCCTTATCCTTTAAATCGGCATTAATCTGCTGAGAAATACGTTTAATCTCCAGTTCAATTACCTCTTGTTCTATAAAGAGTTCAAACTGCTTGTCCTTAATGGTGATTACTTCTTTCAATTTTCTGGATTTTTTTAGAACCGCAAAAATACAATTTTTTATAATGACAAAGAAATGAAATCACTAAAATTTCTGTCATTTAAAAATAATAATTTCTCTTCATTGGTATAGAGACGACAATTAGGCACTGGCAAAATCTTTCTTATACCAGCCACACAGTTATAAATAAAATCAGATAAAAGTCTAGGTGTAACCTTCAGCATCTTATACACAAATGCTTTAGGCTGCAAATTTGCAAACAAACACGCCACTGCCTCAGATCTGTATATAAGCTGTGCCAATTTTTTCTTTAGCAACAAATCTTTTATATCAATAATAGCAATAGAATTTACACTTCTCTCAATTTTCAAATAAGTTTGCAAATCCTTAAAAAAATCGCTCTCCAATGCAGCAAACAAAAAAATCCTCTTTTCATCTCTATCCACCACCCATTGCACCCAGCGGTTACAGAATCTGCATTCGCCATCATAAAAAAGTATATAATTCGCTGTCCCTGTCATTCTGTCCCTTTATTTTTACTTTGGCATGAATTTTGAGTAATAATGTATGCAATCTACATAAACAAATATAAAAATTATTTCGTTCTTATATCTAAGAAAAGATTAATATGAATCCATTTAAAATAAATAGTGCTAGCGATAGGGAGGTTGAGGGAACTATATCATTCATTACTGGTGATTTGTCTATTGATAATAGCAATATCGATGAAAAAGAATTACCAGAGCTGTTGCCCATTCTTCCTTTAAAAGATACAGTAGTGTTTCCCGGAATTACATTACCAATAGCTGTAGGCCGTAAAAAATCAATTGAGCTAATTAAATCACTTCCAAAAGGCAAACGATACATTGGTCTTGTTTGTCAAAAAGATGCTTCCACCGAAGATCCAAAACCAGAAGATATATATCAGATAGGTGTAGTAGCAGAAGTTTTAAGAGTTGTAGAATTCTCAGAAGATAACTACAGCATCATTATACAGGCAAAAAAGCGTTTCCAGTGGAACGAAATGTTACAGACAAAGCCTTATATGCTCGCTAATTATAAACTCAAGGAATCGATAAAGCCAGCAGAAGACGACAAAGAGTTTGAAGCAGTTCTCGATTCAATCAGAGAAACCATGCTCAGCATGCTTAATACAATTGGCGATCCCCCAAAGGAGCTAGTTCAAACCCTAAGCGATGATTCGTTCACTTCTGTATTGATAAGCTATTCGGGCACTAATATGCCCATTGGAAGTATCGAAAAGCAAGAAATACTTGCTATCGACGATGAAAAAGAGCAAGCCTATCGTCTATTAAATAAACTAAGTCGCGAGCTGCAAATTCTAGAGATGAAGATGGATATTCAGATCAGAACACGCGAAGACCTCAGTCAGCAGCAAAAAGAATATTACCTCCAGCAGCAAATAAAAACTATACAAGAGGAGCTGGGAGGTAACTCTCAACAGTTAGAAATTGACGAGTTCCGAAAAAAAGCAAAAAAGAAAAAATGGAGTGCCGAAGTGGCAGAAACATTTGAGAAAGAGGTTCAGAAGCTCGAGAGATTAAATCCGCATGCACCCGATTTCTCCGTGCAGTTTGGATACCTTCAAACCATTCTAGAGCTTCCTTGGAACGAGTATACAAAAGACAACTTCAATTTAAAAAATGCCCAAAAGATACTCGACAGAGACCATTTTGGCATGGAAAAAGTTAAAGAGCGTATCATAGAACACCTTGCGGTATTAAAACTAAAAGGAGACTTAAAGTCGCCCATCATTTGTCTATACGGCCCTCCCGGAGTTGGTAAAACCTCACTAGGCAAGTCGGTTGCCGAAGCACTTAACCGTAAATATGTACGTGTTTCTTTAGGAGGCTTGCACGACGAATCAGAAATTCGCGGACACCGTCGTACATATATAGGAGCAATACCGGGCCGAATAATTCAAAATATACAAAAGGCAGGCTCATCTAACCCTGTTTTTGTGTTAGATGAAATAGATAAATTGGGGTCTGATTTCAGAGGCGACCCATCTTCTGCACTGCTTGAAGTGCTCGATCCAGAGCAAAACGAAGCATTCCACGACAATTACTTAGCTATCGATTTCGATTTATCGAAGGTGTTATTTATTGCAACTGCCAATAATTATAACGCCATTCCCCGTCCCCTACTCGATCGTATGGAGCTTATAAATGTGGGAGGCTACATCACAGAAGAAAAAATTGAAATAGCCCATCGTCACCTTGTTCCAAAGGAGCTCGAAAATCATGGAATTGATAAAAAATCGCTCTCCATACCTAAAACTACATTGCAAAAAATAGTAGAAAACTACACTCGCGAGTCGGGTGTTAGAGAACTGAATAAAAAAATTGCCAAGGTAATGCGTCGTGTGGCACGTAAAATTGCCTCAGATGAAACATATCCAAAATCTCTTAAAATTTCAGATCTCAAAGACTATATAGGTATAGAAGAATATACAAGAGAGCAATATCAGGGCAATGATTATGCCGGAGTCGTTACAGGGTTGGCATGGACTGCCGTTGGTGGCGAAATACTTTATGTAGAAAGCTCCTTAAGCAAAGGCAAGAATCCAAAACTTACACTCACCGGAAACCTTGGCGATGTAATGAAAGAGTCGGCAATGTTAGCAATAGAATATATCCGTTCGCATGCCGATGAGCTTGATATTAATCCCGAAATATTTGAACAATACAACACTCACGTTCACGTTCCCGAGGGTGCAATACCCAAAGACGGTCCTTCTGCAGGAATCACAATGATTACCTCACTCGTATCAAGCTATACACAGCGCAAGGTGAGAGCTAATTTAGCAATGACCGGCGAAATTACTCTGCGTGGCAAGGTGTTGCCTGTTGGTGGAATTCGCGAAAAGATATTAGCAGCAAAACGTGCAGGCATCACAGATATCATACTGTGCACCGAGAATAAGAAGAATGTACAAGAGATAAACGAATTATACATCAAGGGACTCACCTTCCACTACGTAAGCGATGTAAAAGAAGTACTCGAAATTGCTCTACTTAAGGAGAAAGTAAAGAATCCTAAGCAGTTCATCCAAACAGCATAAGCTTTATCTCCAGCAACCTTAACACAAAAAAGCCCCTTCATTTCTGAAGAGGCTTTTTGTGTTTTGTATAGTGATGAATTATTCAGCGTAATATCTAAAATCTTTCAACATATCTTTTAATCTTTTTCTTGCAAAGAAGATTCTGCTCTTTACTGTACCAATGGGTAAACCCAAGTGTTTGGCAATCTCTTCGTATTTATAACCCGAGACATGCATCGAAAAGGGAACCTTATACTCGTCGGTAAAACTATTAATTGCTTTATTAATCTCTTTAATTGTATATGCACCGTCGGGAGTATCAAATCCTGAATCCTGCGGTAGGTTCAGATGATAAAGATTCTCTGTTCTGTCTATAATGGTTTGACTTCTAACAATTTTGCGATAATTATTAACGAAAATATTATGCATGATTGTAAAAACCCAACCTTTAAAATTTACATTTTCGTAGTACTTTTCTCTGTTGTCTAATACTCGAAGAGTTGTCTCTTGTAGTAAATCTTTAGCCTCTTCTCTGTCAGCTGTTAGCGTGAGTGCGAAATTAAACATATTGTCTTGTAAACTCAGCAACTGTTTTTCGAATGCACCTTTTGTCTTCATAAGCTTTGACTTTTAATAGTGATTGTGTTAGACAAATATAAACTATAAATTCTCAATCAAACAATGTTTTTGAGGACAATTATAACTAATTTTTGTTAAGGCACCGACAAACACACATTTACCTCTGATTATCAACATTTTAATTAGAGGAAAAAAGATTTAATTGGGGTATTTATACCCAATATATAAAATTGATAACTCCTTATGTTTCATTCAAGTTTGCACTTTTTATTCAAAATTTACCTTATTAGCAATAATGCAACATTATACTACTTATATAATTAACGCTCTATATTGGCACACTATTTGCAAATATTATTTTAGTTAAATTTAAAGTTTAAAAATCAGAATATATGGTACAAAAAGGTCAAATCGGGGTTACCACCGACAACATTTTCCCCATCATTAAAAAGTTTCTTTACAGCGATCAAGAGATATTCTTGCGCGAGATAGTTTCAAATGCAGTTGATGCAACACAAAAAATAAAAACATTATCAGACAGAGGAGAGTTCAAAGGACAACTGGGCGATCTGTCGGTGCGTGTTGCTATCGACACAGAGAATAAGACACTCACAATATCCGACCGTGGCATTGGCATGTCGGCAGAAGAGGTTGATAAATACATCAATCAAATAGCACTCTCATCGGCAAATGAGTTTCTCGATAAATATAAAGATGATGCAAATGCTATAATTGGTCATTTCGGCTTAGGATTCTACTCATCATTTATGGTATCAAAGCAAGTTGAAATAATATCTAAGTCGTATAAAGACGAGCCAGCAGTAAAATGGACCTGCGACGGATCTCCCGAATTCACTATGGAAACTGTTGAGAAAGAGAGCAGAGGCACCGACATCGTTTTACATATAGACGACGAGTATAGCGAGTATCTTGAGATAGGAAGAGTTGAGACTCTCTTAAATAAATACTGTAAATTCCTTCCCGTTCCAATTGTATTTGGCAAAAAGCAGGAATGGAAAGATGGCAAACATGTTGATACAGACGAGGATAATGTAATCAACGATATTAATCCACTATGGCGTCGTCAGCCATCGGCTATTAAAGATGAAGAGTATCTTAGCTTCTATCGCGACTTATATCCAATGTCGTTTACCGAAGAGCCAATGTTTTGGATTCATCTAAACGTAGATTATCCATTCAACCTCACGGGCGTGTTATATTTCCCTAAAGTGAAGAGTAATATCGATCTTCAGCGCAATAAAATTCAACTATACAGCAATCAGGTGTTCGTAACCGATTCTGTTGAGGGAATTGTGCCCGAATTTCTTACCCTATTGCATGGTGTAATAGATTCACCCGATATTCCTCTAAACGTATCGCGTTCATATTTACAAAGCGATAATAACGTAAAAAAGATATCCAACCACATCACCAAAAAGGTTGCCGATAAGCTCGAAGAACTGTTCAAGAAAGATCGCCCCCAGTTTGAAGAGAAGTGGGATAGCCTCAAAATGTTTGTGCAGTATGGAATGCTCACCGACGAGAGGTTTAACGATCGCGTTTCTAAATTCTCACTACTTAAAAATGTTGATGGCAAAGCCTTCACATTCGAGGAGTACAAAACGTTGGTAGAGAGCAGTCAGCCCGATAAAAATGGCGATACAATATACCTCTACTGCAGCAATACACAAGAACAATATTCGCACATCCAAGCGGCTAAAGAAAAGGGCTACGACGTACTACAACTCGATGGTCAGCTAGATGTTCACTGGGTAGGATTGCTAGAACAAAAATTAGAAAAAACCCGCTTTGTGAGAGTCGACAGCGACATAATTGAACATATAATCCAAAAAGAGGATATTAAAGAGGTAGAACTAACCGACGAGCAAAAAGAATCGCTTACAGAAACCGTAAAAGCTCAAATGCCAGCTATTGCAAATACTGAGTTTGGCGTAGACTTCAAATTGCTTGGCGAAAACTCTAAACCTATTCAAATTACTCAAAACGAATTCTCACGCCGTATGAAAGAGATGGCAGCAATGCAACAGCAAATGGCGTTCTATGGCGAGATGCCCGATACCTATCAGGTAGTGCTTAATGTGCAGCACCCTCTCATTAAAGAGCTTATAGATGCAAGCAAAGAAAAAGATAAAGAAGCATTAATCAGCGAAACCACTTCCAGTGGTAAACTTAAGCATCTTGTAGATCTTGCACTACTTTCTAACGGAATGCTAAAAGGCGAGGCGTTAAGTAATTTTGTGCAACGTAGCTTCGATATGATTTAATACAATTATATAAGCCCCTTAAAAAACCGGTGAGCAAATGTTTACCGGTTTTTTTATAAAAAAACCTTACATTTGTCGAATAATAATCTACAATCATATGAATAAAGTCTACGGTGTAACCTATTCACCTTTTAGAGCTTTCACGCGCGACGAATGGAAGATGCTCGAAGAGCACCCAATGTTTCCTATTTCTGATATTGATCTCACAAAACTGCATGCTTTAAACGAACCACTCACAGAGCAAGAAGTTGAGGATATTTACATCCCCATGATTAGTCTTCTGCAAATTTATATAACACATTATAGAAATTTGCACAACGAGCTTGACCAGTTTTTCGAGAATAAAAGCACCACCATACCCTACATAATTGGTATAGCAGGTAGCGTAGCTGCAGGCAAGAGCACCACGGCGCGAGTACTACAAAAACTATTATCGCTCACCCCTGGCAATTTAAAGGTAGAGCTCATCACAACCGATGGCTTCCTCTACCCCAACGAGGAGCTGGAGAATCGAGGCATATTAAACAAAAAAGGCTTCCCAGAAAGCTACGATGCAAAAAAACTACTTTCGTTTCTTTCTGCTGTTAAGTCGGGTCGCGAAGATCTTGAAGTACCACTTTACTCACACCTATACTACGATGTAATAAAAGACGAAGTTCATAAATTCAAACGCCCCGATATTCTCATTGTAGAAGGAATAAACGTGCTGCAAGTGTCAAATGCCCTAAAAGCCAGACGACGCGTTTTTGTCTCAGACTTTTTCGATTATTCAATTTATGTTGATGCAAGCGAGAAAGATCTTAGGCAATGGTATCTAGAGCGATTCAAAAAATTACAGAAAACAGCATTCAGCAACCCCGAGTCTTATTTTCATAAATATGCATCATACTCAGAAGAAAAGCTACTTAGCTTTGCCAATATGGTGTGGGATGAAATAAACCTACCAAACCTGCAACAAAACATACTGCCCACACGGTTTCGTGCCGACCTTATCTTAGAGAAAAGCAAAAACCATATGATAAGAGGTGTTCGTACACGTAAGGTTTAAAAAAAGTGCCCACATAAAAGGGGCACTTTCTAATTATAATTGCTCACCAGTCTAAACTGGCAAATGCTAACACATTATTAACTAAAAACTAGGATAACCAGGGTTCTGCACCAAATTGTTATTTGTCTCCCATGCAGCTTCAGGAATAGGGAACAACAGCAAATGAGATGCAGAAGCAGTAGGACGAAGGTAACCCGGATCAAGGAATTTACCAAAACGAATTAAATCCTGCCTATTACTATTTTCCCACGCCAGCTCAAGACGTCTTTCCATACGCACATTCTCAAGAGTAACAGAGGTATAGTTATGAGAGTTATCTCCAAATCCTCTTTCACGAATAGTGTTTACCAAACTTGTAGCTTCTGAGTTATTCTGTCCCAATCTCACCAACGCTTCAGCTTTCATAAGATACACATCAGCAAGGCGGAATATTGCAAAATCGTTTTCCATATCCGAATTGGCAAGACCCTTTTCATACACCCATTTATTGCAGCGTGCACCCTCTTCTTGGTGTACCTCACCCCACATTCCTTCTCTGAGAGAACCAGGAATCATATTGAAATCAATAGTATGATTAAGAGGTCGAGCGTGACCAGTTATTAAAACTTCACCAGTTGCCGGATCAATCATTGGCCCAATTAAAAACGAACCCTTCTTACGATTATCAGCATCATCAAACTGTTTTACATAGTCGGGTTGCGCACTCACACCATTCCATGTACCCACGGTCATTCCCAATGCAATCGGGTCTAAATAATGCAATGTACGTTTATGAATATGATTGTCCCCATCATCCTTACCAAATGCAATTGGAAGAATAATTTCTCTCGAAACCTCATTATTTACCTCAAAGTTAGTCTTCCAGTTAGGCTCAATAATATAATCAAGCGACATCACTTTATCTGTAGCATCAATCACACCCTGCCAGTTTGGAGTACCTGTCCACACCTCCGCATTCAAATACATCTTAGCAAGCAATGTATAAGCTGCACCTTGTGTAAACTTGCCATAACTCTCGCCCGTAACATCAGCTCTAAGATTATCTTTAATCTCATTAAGTTCCGAAACCACAAAATTATAAAGAGTCTTACGATCAGTCATTGACGGTAAATCCGTACTCTCATAATCAGATACAAGAGGAGCATTTCCAAAGTAATCAATTAGTATATAGTACCAAAACGCCCTTATACCTCTAATTTCTGCAAGTGTTTGAGCCTTCAAATCTTCATCCATTTCAGATCCCTCAATAGTTGCATAAATTTGGTTGCAGCTAGTAATACCAGACATACATGCATTCCACGAACCATTAATAAGACCATTTCTTGCATGCCATGAATGCAATTTTAAAACCATATGAACACCACCATCCCACCAGTCGCCACCCACACGTGTGGGCGTAATAGCCATATCACCTGTAGCTTCCGAAAGAAGAAACACATCCCCCGGGAATACACTCTTAAGTGTTTTATATATAGGTGCAATTATTGCATTAATCTCGGCAGGCTTCTTACCAAATTCATCTGCCGGAATTGTGTCATACACAGTTTCGTCGAGGTTGGTACATGAGAATATTCCACCCATCAACACCAACACTGTCAACATTATTGTTAGTTTAAATATTTTTTTCATTTTCGTGTGATATTAAAGTTAGAAAGTTAGGCTTATACCAACTGAGTAAGTCGTGGCTTTCGGATAATATTCTCTATCCTCCACACCAGGAGCAAGTCCGTTATTCCTGTTTTCATCAACTTCAGGATCCAGGCCTTTATATTTTGTCAATATAAACATATTTTGTCCTGTTGCATAAACTCTAGCACGCTCCAGCCAATTTATATTATCTGTTTTAAATGTATATCCAAGCGACATGTTATCGAGGCGAATATGAGATGCATCTTCAACATATAGCGATGAATACTCAGGAACCACCTTCAACTCATGTATAAGCGGATCGTTAAGCGCATTAGCACCAATTAAGTAACCCGGGTGACCGTAAGTCATTCGTCCCATATTCAGAACCTTATTTCCTAGTGTACCACGCAAAAAGAATGAAAAATCCCAGTTCTTAAAATTAAACTGATTACTCCATCCAAAAGTAAGATCAGGCTGTGCCGATCCTATATAGGTATAATCCTCGGCAGTTACAGAATTTGTTTCGTTACCATCCTTATCTTTGAATACATATTTACCCTCTTCGTCAATACGAATAAATTCAGGACCATAAAACTGACCAACCGGGTAACCCTCTTCAATAACGTGCGTTGTTCTTCCCGAGCCACCTCTCACCCATGCATCACCCACAAGAATTCTACTTGTAGTATAAACATCGTCAGACAGACTAGTTATTTCGTTCTTATTATGTGCAGCAGTAATAGAAGTATTCCATCTGAAATCACCTTGTTTTAATACATCAATGCTCAATGCCAATTCAATACCGGTATTTCTCATATCACCCACGTTTGCCATCATATCAGGATGCAAGAAAGGAGGAGTTGGCACTCGGTAAGTATAAAGCATATCAGTAGTGCGTTTGTCATACCATTCAATTGTACCACTTACACGATTATTAAACAAAAAGAAGTCTAAACCAATATTAAACATCGATGTTTCCTCCCACTTTAGGTCGGGGTTGGCATTCTGACTAATTTGATATGCAGTAAGCCACTGACCATTATCGTAGTAAGTACCGCTAGTACCATATAGCTGCAAAGTTTTATAAGGATCTAGCCCCGATTGATTACCCGTAATACCATAACCCACACGAATTTTCATATCATTTACCCAGTTCACATTATCCATAAATGCCTCTTCGGTAATGCCCCAAGCAGCCGAAACCGAAGGAAAAGTACCCCATTTATGGTTTGCACCAAACTTTGAAGAACCATCGCGACGAAGTGTGGCAGTTATCATATATTTAGACATATAGCTGTAATGCGCTCTTGCAAAGAATGAAATAAGTCGGTGCATATTTTTTGCCGACCCCACATCTGTTGGGCGTAAACCCTGACCCGATTCTAAGTTGTTTGAACCAAGCAAATCTGTTGTGAAGTTTCTATTTGCTGCACGCATAAAAGAGTATTCACTCTCTTCCCACGAATAACCTGCAATAGCATTCATGCTATGCTGCTGTGCTGCACCAAAATCAGTATTGTACTCAATCAACCACTCCATCAGTTCTTTATCCCATATTCTGTTTTCACGCAAAGCATAACCACCATCATCTCTTCCAGCCTCGGTTTGTGAGTTGTTATACTGACTTCTTTCTTCAGATCTTCTCTCTTTATATAAAAGAGTTTTTATGTCTAAACCTTCCATCAGATTAAATAGAATATCACCCGAACCATAAAAATGAATGTTCTTGCGGAAATTGTGATTCAACTCTTGATTTCTAACTGGGTTACCCTGATCATACTCACGAGTATCAAACCACTCACCATCACTCTGTTTAACTGGATAAACCGGTAGCATATTATAAGCAAGTACAAAGTTCCTACGGTTGGGCTGATTAAAATCGCGCATATTTGCAGAACCCGTAAGCCCAATACGCAACCTGTCGTTTATTGCCCTCTGTTGAAGTTGAAACCTGAAGTTATACCTATCCATATCGTTATCCTTCATTATACCATCGCTTTTTTGATAGTTAACCGAAGCTCTGTAGTTGCTGCTCGAACCTCCACCGGCAAGAGACAAACTATGATTTTGCGAAAAACCATTTCTTGTAATCTCATCAAACCAATCGGTACTTGCACCATACCTGTCGTAAACCGAAGCATCACTACCACTAGTTCTGGCATATTCGCGCCACTCATCAGCCGTTAGTAGGTCGGGTTTATTTGCAATTAAAGAAGTAGCAAGATAGCCATCGTACGAGATTCTTGGCTTCACACCCGAACCTCTTTTTGTAGTAATAAGAATAACACCACCAGCCGATCGCGATCCATAGATAGCAGCAGAAGAAGCATCCTTCAATACAGTAATTGACTCAATATCTTGTGGAGCAACAGTTTGCATATCACCTCCTGGCACACCATCAATAACAATAAATGGGCCCTGGTCGTTTTGCAAAGTTGACACCCCTCTTAGTCTAATTCTGGCACCGTCTGTAACATCTCCCGAAGGATTAGTTATCTGCAAACCAGCAACCTTACCCTGAAGTAAATCGGCTGCATCTCTGTTAACCCCCTGATTAAAATTTTCGGGCGTAACATTTGTTACCGAACCAGTAATTTCTCTTCTGCGTTGTTGTCCATAGCCCACCACCACAAGCTCATCAAGAATCTCTGTATCAGCTTCCAAAACAACATTAATAGTTGTTCGTCCGTTTACCGAAACCATTGCCGATTGCATCCCTACATACGAAACCTCTAGAGTTGCACTCTGCCCTACATTTTCTAATACATAATTCCCATCAAAATCTGTGACAGTACCAATAGATGTACCCTGCACTTGCACGGTCACCCCAATCAACGCTTCCCCATTTTCGTCGTTCACACTACCTCTCACGGTAATATTCTGCGCGAAAACGCCCAAGGAGAATATCCATAATAACATGAATATGCTTCCTTTAACAAGATTAAAACTTTTAATTTTCATACATTCATGAATGTTTAGATTAAATACTTAAAATAGTTTAGTTAATTCAATTTGTTTTTATTATAACATGTATCTCAATAGATATTTAACATTAATTTCTTGGTGATGTGGTTTATTTCTCAACTTAGATAAAGTATTGTAACTACAATAATAACAGTTAATTCGCTTTAATTTTTATTTTATTCAATACATTTACTCATATTTTAACGCAATCGATTGCATTATGGTTCACTAATACTGTCATTTTTAACATAACAAACTACCTACTAAGTCCCAACCAAGTCCTGATTCTCCATGAAATTATTGAGGAGGATCAGGAGCATGTACGAACAATGTTAGGAGTAAAAATGGATTATAGACAAATATATAATGCAACTAATTAATAAATGTTATAAAAGAAGAAATATGAAAACAAGTATAAAAATTTAAAATATGTCTGGTAAACTTAAGGCATAAAAAAACGATGATTCAAATTAATGAAACCATCGCTATTTTATAATATCTAATTGTAGAAGTTCTAGTGAAACGCCTTTTTTATCTTATTGGCAATTTCTATAAACTCATCGCTACTTAATTTTAGTTTTGGATTAGAGAGATTCAGATCACCCTCATTTTGAATAGGCACAAGATGAATGTGAGCATGAGGCACTTCAAGGCCAATTACCATCATTCCCACCCTGGTGCAACTAATTGCTTTCTCAATTGCCAGAGCAACCCGTTTAGAGAATATAATCATCTCGCCAAGCAACACATCATCTAAATCGAATATATAATCTATCTCTTGTTTGGGCACCACCAAGGTGTGACCTTTAGTCATTGGGTTTATATCCAAAAAAGCATAGAACTTATCGTCTTCCGCAATCTTGTATGAAGGGATATCGCCTGAAATTATTTTACTAAAGATTGTTGCCATAGCTATTCTCTGAGTTAGTTTAGATAGAAATATCCATTATTTCAAACGTCATTGTTCCCGACGGCACCTCAATTACTGCAACGTCGCCCACTTTTTTGCCTAATAAGCCCAAAGCAATGGGTGTATTTACTGCTATCTTGCCACTTCTTAAATCTGCTTCGCTTTCAGAGACAAGCGTATAAGTCATCTCTTTCTTAGTTTTCAGATTCTTAATGGTTACTTTATTCATAATTCTCACCTCTTCGGTGCCAATTGCACTTTCATCAATTAAACGAGCAGAAAACAGAAGAGTCTTTAATTGCGATATTTTAGCCTCAAGCATTCCTTGCGCTTCTTTGGCAGCGTCATACTCAGCATTTTCAGACAGATCTCCTTTGTCTCTAGCATCTGCAATCTGGCGAGATATCTCGGGCCTCTGCACAGATTCCAATTCTCTAATTTCTTCTTGTAGTTTCCGAAGGCCCTCTTCGGTCATGTAGGTAACTGTCATATCTCTATTTTTTTTTGGAAGTTGTAAATCATATATAGAAAGAAGAATTCCGACCTAAGAATAGAAAGCCGGAACTCTTTTTTTTCATGATTAGTAAAACAAAGATAAATAATAATTTTCTATAAAAAAAATATTATCAATTTGTTTTATAGTACTTTGTTCAGTTCTTCAGGCAGTTGAGTTAAATTTTCTAATCGGGATACTACATCACCTTCTCGATTAATAATAAAGGTAGTAGGTAATTCTCTAACATTATATCTCGGCAACAATGATGAATTTACAGAAGCCACATCATGCACAGTAATCCAAGGTAGGTTGCTGGCCGAAATCTTCCAGAAATGCTGGTCCGAATCAAATGAAATCTGATACACCTCTACGCCTTGCGATTTATACCTATTATATATGTTGTTAAGTTGTATATTATGAGCCGGCGAGAAATCGGCATTATAAACCACAAAATCAAGTATTACAACTTTACCTTCAAGAGAAGATAAGGCAACCCTAGTACCACCAACCTCTGGCAAAGTAATATCTGGTAAGCCCGAACCGGTTTCAACAGGAATGCTTTCAAAGAGGGCATCCTGACGTTCTTGTTGACGTCTTGCATTAAGCGCATTAACGGTAAAATCATATAAATGCTTGGTTCTTTTTGTATCAGGAAAATAACGGTTCCACGATGTTGCAACCGCACCAAACATAGCATAATCGCGCTTATCGTATGGATCATAAATAAGATAATTGTTTATCTTCTGAAACACTGCATAGTAAGCAGCAGCACTTGATGGATTTGCTAATATAAGATTAGAAATCTCACCTTTATATATTGTGAGCAGGCTATCTAGATTATTGATAAAAGCAACATCATCTAGTGTGCCAGCTGTGTGACTCTCCTCTAGATTATTTATATCTGTTGCGGCTTTTTGAGTAAGAGCGTCAACCAACCTCAACTGACTATTGGTATATGAATCTTCTACTACAAAAGTTTTATACAAATCAGATGCATCAGCCGTAACTTTTAGCGTTTCTGTTGAATCAACCGCAAAAGCAACCACCTGCTTACCCAATCTCAATTGAAAAAACTCGGGATTCTGAGGTGTTTGATGTTTAAATTTAAACACTCCATTATCTTTTAGTACAACAGAATCTATAAGCTCAAGTCCAGCAAGATCTCTATGTTCTAGATAAAGAGTATCTCCACCTGCCGAAGTTACTGTTCCTTCTACGGTAAATTTATCGCTTTGCTTACAAGAAGCAAACACACCAAAAGTAAGAACAGTAAGAAACAATAGTTTTTTAACCGCTTTTTTCACCACTTTTATTATTTAATTATTGTGAATATCCATAGTTTATAATAACTACAAAATTACACATTTAATGGGACATTGCGTTAACCTCATACAATTATTACATTAATGTATGGATAAAATCTATACTAATACTGTCTTATTTACATTATTTTTATTATTTTTGTGTATGCGTAATTCTATAAAATAATTATAACCATACTTATATTTACCATATTACATGAATAATCAGAGTAATACACTTATTATACTTATTGTTTTATTGACAGTTATAGTATCTTTTTTAATAATTGCATATATAGACAAACTAAAGACTATTAAATCGCTAAAGCAAGTTGAGCAAATTAGAAGTGATATATTTGCTAAAATCACACATGAATTTCGTACTCCCCTAACCACTATATTAGGATTGAGCCGTCAGATGCGCGAGATGAAAGATATTTCGCCCAACCATTCAGTAACATTCTTAAGCGCAATAGAACGACAAAGTAAAAATCTCTCTTTCCTAATTAATCAGTTGTTAGATATTACCAACCTACAATCTGAAGTAAATACTATTGAATGGAAAACTGGCAATATTGTAAGTTTTGTAAATATGGTTACCGAGTCCTTTGCCATACTGGCTAGTGGCAAGGATATTGACCTTCAGTTTTTCAGTAAAGAAAAAGAAGTTGAAACAGATTTTGTACCCGATTATCTAAACAAGATACTCAATAACCTAATAGGGAATGCCATTAAATATAGCGAGGGTGGTACACATATATATGTAATGACAGAAATAAGTGAGAAAGACAAAAAAAAATTCATCATAAAAGTTATTGACAATGGAGTAGGAATTAGTAAGGATGATTTACCATATTTATTCGACCTGTTTTATCAAACCAACCAAAATAAAGTAAAAGAAGGAAATGGTATTGGATTAACCATAACAAAACAATTAGTAGAAGTTTCGGGTGGTAAAATTGATGTGATGAGTGAACCAGGTAAAGGCACCACATTTACAATAACAATACCAATTCAGGTGAGCGAAAAGATACTATACTCTCACTGGAAACAAGATGTTGAAGCTGAATCTAGTTATCCATCTTCAGAATTAACCAACTCGACTGATGGATTCTTTATAGATAAAATATCTAAGGATGATACACGCTATACAATTCTACTTGTAGAAGACAATAAAGACATTGCAATATTTATTCGCTCAATATTTCCAAATAATAAATATAACATTGTATACTGTAGCAATGGTGAGGATGCATATAAGCTTGTAGAATCAACAGTACCCGACATCATCATCACAGACATTATAATGCCAAAGAAAAATGGTATTGAGTTGATAAAAGATATAAAAACTTCAAGTCTACTTAATCATATACCAATTATAATTATATCGGCCAAAAACCGTAACGAAGATATATACGAGGGCTTAAAGGTTGGGGCAGACACATATTTAGCAAAACCGTTTCAACCCGAAGAACTAAAGATACGTGTAAATAATCTATTAGCATCACGTAATCTTTTAATAGAAAAATATAGACGAACAGTATTAAAAGAAGATAAAAACAGTGATATAAGAGATGAGGTTAGTGCTAATGCGGAATTTTTAAGACTCGCAACAGACCTTATCTATCGAGAGATGAAGAACCCCGATTTCACGCCTACAATGCTCTCAGAAGAACTAGCAATTAGCATGTCGCAGTTGAACAAAAAATTAAATGCAATTACCGGCTATCCAACCTCCACATACATACTTCAAGTAAAACTATCGAATGCTAAAAAGTTGCTCTCCAACGAGAGCAAAACAATTGGCGAAATAGCAGCCGAGTGTGGTATATATGATGTGAACTATTTTTCTCGGGTATTCAAAAGACACACCGGTTTCACGCCTACTCAATTCAGGAGATTACCTCAAACCAATAATATAAAACAGACCAGTTAAATTATATATATTGCAACATAACTACTGTTATTATTTTTATTAGATAAAAAACTTTAACCTTTATTTTTCGGACAAATAGCACACGCAAACACCACCCTCTCAACTATTTAACCTTTTATATGAGTAAACAGTGCTATATTGAATGAATGTTAAAGCGGATTTAGTGCTATAATTAACAGAATAAGTCCTAACCACATTTTATAGAATAGTGTAAGTTTGCCGTAGAAAAAATGGATCGGTGTAAAGGTTCCATAATGTTTTCTAAACGTACAGAGCATATAAATTATTAAAAAGTAGACAAAAACGACAAGCGGTCAGCGTATTAGCTTTAAACGGTTAAAGACATCGTTTCAAGCGTAACAAAAATTGAAACAAACTTACAATAGAGGTAGTATTCAATATTTTAGCGTAGTAAACACAAAAATAAAATATAAACATGAAGTTTAAACTTATCCAAAAAGCTAATCCATTAGAACCGGATAGTAAACGAAAGTGGTATGCCAGCCCAGTGAAAAAGGGCACCATAAACAATTACCAGTTGAGTAAAGGCATATCTGCTAAATCGTCTATGACCCGAGGTGCGGTTCTTAATGTGATTGAGAACATGGTTGATGAGATACCTGCCTACTTAATTGAAGGATATAGTGTAAATCTTAACAATCTGGGAACTCTTAGAATTTCATTATCTAGTAATGGAGTAGATGATCCCTCAAACTTCACTAGCGACAATATTAAAAACAC
>JAAZCL010000066.1 GCA_012513315.1 Bacteroidales bacterium
ACTCTTCAGAGAACAGTGGAAACAGATCTTCTGCTTTCAGCGGTTCTCTCGTTTCGGGATTTATCATTGGCTGTGGTTTTGTTTCCATTTCAGCCATAATGTTATACAATTGCGTTGGAATTTCGGACTCCGGTAGAATAAAATTTTTACTATTTGCCATTTCCTTTGTATTTATAGAAATCTGTTTCTGTTTTATATTAAAACATGAAGATAAAAAATATTATGATAATTCTGTTTACGAAAGCCAATTAATTAAATTTTGATTAAAGAATCTATACAATTCTCGAAAGCTTATTGTCCTTTATGTTTTCTTCAACAATTGCATCAATAACAGCAAGAGCTACCATATTAACAATATCTCTTGTAGATGTATCAACATCTAATATATGCACAGGCTTGTTTAATCCCATCTGAATGGGGCCAATTATATCATCCATTCCAATCTCTCTAAGGAGCTTGTATGATGCGTTGGCTGAGCTTAAATTAGGGAATATAAGGGTGTTAACCTCTTTGTCGCGCAGTTTTGTAAATGGATATTTTTTATCTCTCAACTCTCTGTTCAGGGCATAGTTAACTTGCATTTCGCCATCAACTAACATGTCGGGATATTTAGCGTGTAATGTCTCAACCACCTCATGCACACTGGCGGGACTGCCCACCTTGTCTGCACCAAAGTTTGAGTAAGAAAGCATAGCCATAACCGGTTCGTAATTAAAAAACTTAACCGTTGCATTTGCCAAACGTGCCACATCTATTAATGTTTCACTATCGGGATGCCTATTAAAAAGTGTATCGGCAAGAAACAATACCCCCTTCTTTGTATTCACAATATGCATGGCTGCTATGTGATTAAAGCCCTCGCGTATCCCAATTATCTCTTTGGCAATTTCAATGGTCTCGGCATACTTGCTAAATACCCCTGAAATCATAGCATCAGCCTCGCCGGTCTCAACCATCATCATTCCAAAATAGTTGCGCTCAAACATTTTCTCTATCGCTTCATGGCAGGTCATACCATCGCGTGCTCTTTTTTCGGCTAGTTTTTTTGCAAAGCGTATGCGACGTTCCTCTTCACGGTCGTGTCTTAGATTAATAATCTCCATACCCTCAAGGCTAATCTGATTTTCCTTTGCCACATTAGCAATCTTCTCTTCGTTGCCGAGCAAAATTGGATGACAAATACCTTCGGCATATGCAGTTTCTGCAGCTTTTAGCATATTAAGATGGTTGGTTTCTGAAAACACAACTCTTTTGGGTTTCTCTCTCGCCATCTCATACAACCTGCGAATCATTTTATTATCAAGCCCCATAAGCTCACGTAGCTTATTCTGATACTCTTCCCAATTGGTTATTTGCTTACGTGCCACTCCCGACTCCATAGCTGCCTTTGCAACAGCAGGCGCCACATGAGTAAGCAGCCTTGGATCCAACGGTTTAGGAATGATATAATCCTTGCCAAACTGAAGTTTCTTTATACTATATGCAGCATTCACAACCTCGGGCACAGCCTTTTTAGTGAGATCGGCCAGCGCGTAAACAGTTGCAATTTTCATCTCCTCATTAATAGTTGTGGCTTGCACATCAAGAGCACCTCTAAATATATAAGGAAAGCCAAGTACATTATTTATCTGGTTGGGATAGTCTGAACGACCGGTTGCAAATATTATATCATCTCTAGTTGCCATAGCCTTCTCGTAACTAATCTCAGGATTAGGATTTGCCAATGCAAAAACGATAGGATTATCGCTCATAGACAGAAGCATCTCAGGTGAAAGTACATCTGCTACAGACAGGCCCAAGAACATATCAGAATCTTTCATAGCCTCCTCAAGAGTTGATATATCTCTATCGGTAGCAAATGGTTTTTTGCGATCGTTGATATCGGTTCTTTTTTTATTAATAACCCCTTTAGAGTCAACCATTACAATATTCTCCAGCTTAGCACCCAGTGCAATATATAGCTTTGTGCATGAGTTGGCAGCCGCACCCGCACCATTAACTACAATGCGAATATCCTCAATCTTCTTACCATTTATTTCAAGAGCATTGAGCAGTCCACAAGCCGATATAATAGCCGTTCCATGCTGATCGTCGTGCATAATTGGGATATCGAGCTCATTCTTTAGTCTCTCTTCAATCTCAAAACATTCGGGAGCCTTAATATCTTCAAGGTTAATACCTCCAAAAGTTGGAGCAATAGCTTTAACCACTTGAATGAACTTCTCTGTATCTTTTTCGTCTACCTCAATATCGAAAACATCAATACCCGCAAAAATCTTAAACAGCAAACCTTTACCTTCCATAACAGGCTTACCCGCCAATGCGCCTATATCGCCCAAACCCAAAACCGCCGTGCCATTTGAAATAACGGCAACAAGATTTCCTTTAGATGTATAATCGTATGCTGCTGCAGGGTTCTTCTCTATCTCGAGGCATGGCTCTGCCACACCGGGTGAATAAGCTAATGAAAGATCGCGTTGCGAACTGTATGGTTTGGTAGGTATAACCTCAATTTTTCCAGGGCGACCCTGAGAATGATATTTTAGAGCATCTTCACGTAGTTTATTATTTGTCATATTGATTGTTATTGTGTAGTAATAATATTAATTTGCACAAAATTATAAAATAAATGCGACAGATTATAATTTTAGTCCTATAACTATCTGTAATGTGTTCACACATCACTCATATATTACTCGTGCTTCGGCCTTACCAAGTCCCAATCCTCATGGTAATTTTCGAGGAGGCTCCGAGCGAGGTTGGGAGGAGGTGCAGCAAAAGCACGTATTTGTCCAAAATAGTGTATTTACACTTGGCATTACAAATCAAAACGCTATATTTACAAAAAATAATATTGAATCAAACCAGACTACTTAATGCGTATCCTTATTAATACCATACTGCTTGCTGTAGTAATAGTTTTTCTTTCCGCATGTAACCCTCAGCCCCAAGCAAACAGATTGCTGGAACAGGCAGAGAAGCTCGTGGATAACTATCCAGACAGTGCCATGTTGCTGATAGACTCTCTCTTTTATCCTGAAAAAAGCCTTAATAAGGAACATTACATGCGTTTTTTGGTAACCCGTGTGCAAGCAAGTGGATGGATTTTACACCAAAGCGTTGGAAAGCTATAAAATTGCGGCCCAATTTTATACTACTTATCCTGAACAGGAGGCTCATAGCTTAGGTGGCGTAGGACGGATGTTTCTACTGGATAAAAAAGCCGACAGTGCGTTTATTTATTTAGACAACCATAACACTTTTACAGTGAAAACACA
>JAAZCL010000067.1 GCA_012513315.1 Bacteroidales bacterium
CTACGTGATAAGGGCTATAGCATTCCGCTGTCTGCCGATATTCATTTTAATCCACGTGCGGCTCATGTTGCTGCTACAATTGCCGAAAAAGTAAGAATAATCCCAGGTAACTTTGTTGATAAGCAGAAGACATTTGCCGAGGTTGAATATAATGATGAGGAGTATGCTTTAGAGCTACAAAAAATAAGAGAGAAGGTAATTCCCTTTCTCGATATTTGCAAAGAGCACGGAACTGCTGTCAGAATTGGTGTGAATCACGGTTCTCTTGCAGATCGTATTATGACTCGTTATGGCGATACACCTGCCGGAATGGTTGAGTCGTGCATGGAGTTTCTGCGCATTGCAATTGATGAGAACTTCACAGATATTGTTATTTCCATGAAGGCTTCCAATACATTGCTTATGACAAAGGCGGTTAGGTTGCTGGTTTATACGATGGACAAAGAGGGTATTCATTTTCCTCTTCACTTGGGAGTAACAGAAGCAGGCAACGGAGATGATGGCAGAATGAAGTCAGCCGTGGGTATTGGAGCTCTTTTAAGTGACGGAATGGGCGATACCATTCGTGTTTCTCTAAGTGAAGATCCTGAAGCCGAAGTGCCGGTTGCAAAGAAACTGGTAGAGTATGTTGCTAAACGCGAAGGGCATGAAGTAATTAACGCCGAACTGTATCCTGGTTTCTCTCCTTTTGCAATGGATAAGCGCGAAACAAAATCTGTGTGGAATGTTGGTGGTGAACATTTGCCAATTGTAATTTCAGATAGAAGCAAGATAAGCGATATGTCCATTAATCCTCATTTCATTCCCGATTACATATATGTTGGAAAAAGAGTTCCGGAGAACTTTAATAAAGGCATGAAATCTATTGTGGATTTTGAAAACTGGGAAGACAAAGTTGATAATTTCCCAATGTTTACTATCAACTCAATCGAAGAAATCAAAAACTGCAACGCTAGAGCAAAGTTTTTAAAACTATCATATCCCGATCTTACTGATGAGTTGGTCTCATTTTTAAAAGAGAGTAGCGATGTTGTGGTAATTCTAACTACAGATCATCTAAATAGAGTGGGTGAGCAGAGAGCATTTTTTCATAAACTGCTAATCGAAGAATGCGCTATACCCGTTGTTTTACATCAAAGTTATAACGAGGATGATGCCGAAGATATTCAAATTAAGGGTGGCGTAGATTTTGGTACTCTTTTACTTGATGGTTTTGGCAATGGAATCATGATGAGTAACGAAGGTAAAATAGATATAAATGATATGGATGCATATTCATTTGGTCTATTGCAGGCAGCAAGAGCCAGAACTAGTAAAACTGAATTTAACTCATGCCCAGGGTGCGGTAGAACTCTCTTTGACCTGCAAACAACCGTTGCCCTAATTCAAAAGCACTTTTCGCATTTAAAACATCTTAAGATTGGTGTTATGGGCTGTATTGTAAATGGAGTGGGAGAGATGGCAGATGCCGACTATGGCTATGTTGGTGCTGAGCATGGCAAAATTTCACTTTACAGAAAGAAGCTACTTGTCGAAAAGAATATACCTCAAGCAGAAGCCGTTGAACGCTTGATTCAACTTATAAAAGATCATGGCGATTGGGTAGAGCCTTCATAATATGAATATTTTGTATATTTGCAGAATATGAAAAAATTAGTAATTGTTGGTTGTGGTTATCTTGCAAATATAATAGCAGATGCCTATTTAAATGGCTTATTGCCTCTTTATGATATAGTGGGTGTTTATTCACGAACTGGTTCAAAAACCACACGTCTTGCTGAGAAAATAAAAAGCGGTGGAAGAGAATGCCTTGCTGCAACATCTTTAGATGAGTTGCTTGCACTTAAACCCGATATATTGGTGGAAACAGCAAATCCTGCTGCAATGAAAGAACTGGCCGTAAAAACGCTAGAAAACGGTACCTCTATCGTAACTTTATCAATTGGTGCTTTAGCAGATGATGCACTCTTAGAAAAAATAAAAAGTGCTGCTAATGCAAATGGCAGCAAAGTTTACATAGCTTCGGGTGCCACAGGTGGTTTTGATGTGTTAAGAACA
>JAAZCL010000006.1 GCA_012513315.1 Bacteroidales bacterium
GAGCGGCTCAGCAGCTAATGATCTGTAGTCAGGCTCAACATAAGCCCTCGCCTCCATAGAAGAGGTGTACTCTTTGCTGAGAGCCGATGATTGTGCTCTTATAATTTGTGTTGGAGTGATACCATGCTCCTCATTATATTTCAGCTGTTTCTCACGTCGTCTGTTTGTCTCATCAATTGTCAACCTCATACTATTAGTAATCTTGTCGGCATAGAAAATAACTTTACCATTAACATTACGTGCAGCCCTACCTGCTGTCTGTGTAAGTGAACGATGAGAGCGAAGGAACCCTTCCTTATCAGCATCAAGTATAGCAACAAGTGACACCTCTGGTAGGTCCAACCCCTCCCTTAATAGGTTTACGCCAATTAATACATCAAATACACCCGCTCTCAAATCATCCATAATCTTCACCCTGTCCAAAGTTTCAACATCAGAGTGAATATAATTACAACGAACTCCGTTTCCTGCCAGATAATCTGTAAGCTCTTCGGCCATCCTTTTAGTTAGAGTAGTAATCAATACGCGCTCATTTATTTCTGTACGTTGCTGAATCTCCTCCATCAAATCATCTATCTGATTCATGCTTGGGCGCACATCAATTGGAGGATCAAGTAAACCCGTGGGACGAATTAGCTGGTCAACCACAATACCTTCCGATTTCTCTAATTCATAATCGGCAGGCGTGGCACTAACAAATATAATATCATTAGAAATAGCCTCAAACTCTTCAAATTTAAGCGGTCTGTTATCAATAGCAGCTGGCAATCTAAACCCATACTCCACAAGGTTTGTCTTCCTAGAATGGTCTCCACCATACATTGCCCGTATTTGTGGAATAGTAACATGGCTCTCATCAATAACCGTAAGATAATCATCCGGAAAGAAATCCAACAAGCAGAAAGGTCTTGTACCAGGTGCACGCCCGTCAAAATAACGAGAATAATTTTCAATACCCGAGCAATACCCAATCTCCTTTATCATCTCCACATCGTAAGTTACCCTTTCATATATTCTCTTTGCCTCAAACGGTTTCCCAATCTCATTAAAGAATTCAACCTGCTTCCCTAAATCAATTAATATTTCGTCAATAGCTCTATTTATGCGCTCTTGAGTAGTTACAAACAGGTTTGCTGGGAATATACGGTATGCATCAATCCTTTCTAATGTAATTCCCGTAAGCGGATCTACAGATTCAATACTTTCAACCTCATCCCCCCAAAATATTATCCTAACAATATAATCATGATATGCTAAGAACACATCAACAGTATCACCCTTTACTCTAAAATTTCCTCTGTCAAAGTCAACAGCCTCGTTTCTAGAATATAAGCTAGAAACCAAAAGTCTAAGCAACTCATCCCTATCTAAATTCTGACCCACTTTAACCTCTACTGTATTTTTCTGAAAATCTTCAGGATTACCAATACCATAAAGACAAGAAACCGAAGATACCACAATTACATCCTTCCTTCCCGAAAGCAAAGAAGAAGTAGTTGCCAATCGCAACTTCTCTAGCTCATCATTAATAGAAAGATCTTTTTCTATATAAGTATCTGTAATAGGAAGGTAAGCCTCAGGCTGATAATAATCGTAGTACGACACAAAATACTCAACAGCATTATGCGGAAAGAAATTCTTAAACTCACTATATAGCTGTGCTGCAAGAGTCTTATTATGACTGAGTATTAATGTAGGTTTGTTAATCTCCTTTATCACATTTGCTACAGTAAATGTCTTCCCCGACCCCGTCACCCCTAACAGCGTCTGATAAGTTATATTCTGCTTAAGACCATCAACCAAAGCTGCAATAGCATCGGGCTGATCGCCTGTAGGCACAAATTCAGATGTAAGTTTAAATTCCATACTCATATATATTAATCAGGGAGCACCCGAATATGGTTTAGTTTCATAAATACTATTAATCTCAAAAGCAGAATTAAGCGATATATGAGCAATATAACCGGGAATCAAAATATCTCTATTACCATCGTTGTATGATTTAACCAATGGCACGTTAGCATCATAAAAACCATTCACTGCATTTTTATACTGTACACCCTCAAGAAGGGGGGCAAAGCTAATCCTCAAATTATCGGTCTGTGCAGCAGTCATCACCAATTCTCCTGTAATTCTTTCTCTAGATGCACCACCCGAATCAAAAAAACGATTTAAGTGAGGTGCTAAAAATCTATACAAACTATTATGATCAAGCGATGAAAGGGCCGAATAAAAACCACTTACGGTAGATCTAATAGAATCAAGTTCAATATCCTCAATCGGAGTAGACTGATAAAGCCAGTCGTATCTCTTTTGAACCTCACCCACATAATCACCCTTAAGATCGCCATGACGAGAAAACTCTAAATATTCATAGTAAGACTCTGCAGAATTTGTTTTCAATGACACAATCCATGATAACGAATCAAGCCTTGTTTCAACTAGTGGCAGATATGGCGAATTAGTATATTGAGCAATAAAACCTTTCAATTCAGATGTACTTTCCGATTCCTTAAGGCTTTCCCAAACCGAAGCCTCTGTACGTTTTAAATTCATTAAACCCTCTTGAGCATCATCAAAATGAACACCCGAAGGATGATTTTCGATATATGATAAGTAACCATCAACACTATTTTCCTTAACAGCAGTTTCCCATGCACTCCTCTCCAAATTCTTCTCCAAAACCACTTCATAGAAAACAAAATAAGCTCCCACTAGCACCAAAACTACTAATGCTGTTCTTAATAATTTCTTCCCCTTTTTATTCCTATTCTCAGGATAGTTCTCACTCTTATTGTAATTATTCGCTTCAACTGGTTCTTCAGTTATTGATTTACCTCCATCAGCAATTTCTTTTGAAGCTTCAGTTGCAATTTCTTTTGCAGTCTTTGTCTTAAAGCTCAACTCTTCTTTTAAAGGTTCAGCGGCAATTTCATCTTCAACACTATTTGTAGTTCCATTTATTTCAGAATCCACTCCTTCAGGTAACACAACTTCATAGTCCGTTTGCACCTTTTTAGTACAATCAGCACAAAAAAGTGAATCTTGCAACCGCATATTTCCACAAAGAGGGCATTTATCAGACATATTCTTTGTCAGTTAAAGTAGAATTATATTCAACATACAAATATAAGAATGTTTTAAGTGAGAGTCTTCCTTTTGCGAAGATAATCAAATTTTGTACTTTTGAGATGAAATAAAAAAGCTAATCAATGCCCCTCCCCGAAATAATTAAAGCCGAACTACTCAAAATTGATAACGATAAAAAGCTCCTTATATGTTATTCAGAAGATTATAAGGAGAAATCTTTAATTATAAGATATGGAGTAAGTCCCGAAAACAGTGAATTTAACAGCTCCATAGAGCAGTTTTGGGTAGGCGCTAAACTAAATATTATAGATTGCGCCATAGATGATGATGGATATCTGGTTCCAACCTATATAATATTAGAGCCCGACTACCTAATAGATGCTTCAGCAATTGCCGAGTGCTTTCAAGATTATCTAATCTCCCCCCTGCATTATTTCCGAAACAAGTTAGAAACAATCGAGAACCGTTCATACCTTCTCTTAGGTAACCTTGCAAACTACTTCCTAGATGAACTCATATTCTCTGACGAAATAGAGAAAGTTACATTTAACGACGCCTTCCTCAGCTCCTTCAAGCAATCACCCTTCGAGTACACCAGTTGCCAAGACATCCAGTCCGACACCGATTTCCGTACGTTCATGAACAACGCAAGGCAACGGTTCAACAATATAAAAAGAGTAATAAAAGACGATTTCCCTAAGCGTGGTATCAACATCGACAATTGCACACTCGAGCCATCATTCTTCAGTGCTAAATATGGCTTCCAAGGAAGGCTAGATATGCTTTACACCCATCCCAACACAACAAATGCATCTATAATAGAGTTAAAGTCGGGCAAACTACCCTACCCTTCACACGACAACACCAAAATAGGACTCAATCATAAAGTACAAACATACGTATATCGCTTAATGATAGATAGTGTCTTTGGCAGAAGCAAGCATAATGTAAATGCCTCTATCCTATATGCAGCGGCTAGTACACCCGGAGAGAATATTAGAAAAGCAACATTAAACAGTGTCATCGAAAAATCTATACTAAACCTACGCAACCAAATTATAATCAATGAGTACAAAATCATTCATGGCAACACAGACTCGGTAGAAGAGCTGTTTAACACAATGTTTCACCAAACAAAGAGCAACCAAAGGCTTCCACAATTTTATATAAATAGGATAAACAAAATTGAGTCTATATTATCAGATTGCAGTTATATTGAGAAAACATACTTCTATAGATATATAAAATTTATATCTCGCGAGCTATATCACCAAAAGATTGGAGACATAGAGTATGAAACCCCTACAGGAGTAGCCTCGTTATGGAACACCAAATTTAGTGAAAGGGCCAAAGCACTA
>JAAZCL010000068.1 GCA_012513315.1 Bacteroidales bacterium
ACTTCCAAAGAAGCCGTCTGCAGCAAAAGGTCCTGCACACAATATCCAATCATCTTGTGCTTCTCTTACAACTGGAGCAATTATATCATTCTCTTCTGTTCCCAGCAAACCATTTTCACAGGCATGCGGATTTAAACCAAGTACGGCAATGCGAGGGGCATCTATGCTGAAGTCGCGTTTAAGAGTTTGATTAAGTGTTCTAAGCTTCTCAGCTATAAGCTCCTTGGTGAGCATCGACGAAACATCTTTAAGCGGAACGTGTGTAGTTACCAATGCCACCTTCAAAGTCTCGGTTGCCATTATCATCAATGCCTTCTCTCCATTTTCAGAAAAGCGTTCTTCCAAAAATTCTGTATGTCCGGGAAATTTAAAGTTATCGTTCTGCATTGTGTCTTTATTTATTGGTAGCGTAACCAATAAATCTATTTTATTCTCCTTTAAATCTTTCGTTGCCCAATCAAGTGCAATATAGGCTGCTTCTCCCGCATCGGCAGTGGCTTTGCCAATCTCTATTCTGGTTTCTTCTTTAACACAGTTCACCAAATTCACCTTTCCCTCTCTTGCTTCATCGGCATGAAAAATGATGTTGAAGTTTACCGTGTCATTATTTAGTACTTTACGATGATAGGAGGCGGATTTTGAAGATCCGTATATTATTGGCACAAACAACTCTAGGAGGCGTGAATCGACAAATGTCTTTAATAGTATTTCGTAACTTATGCCGTTAACATCTCCATGTGTAATGCCTACTCTTATTAATTCTGACATGTATATATTTTTATTTTTTCTATGTGTATGGTTTTATTTGTTCCCTACATAAACATCTTCAGGCTGAGGCATGCTTATTGTGTGAAATGCGGCTTCCAGATTTCTCATTAGGTTGCGCTTATTCATTTCGGGTGCATAAACATATGTTTCTACAACCACCACCATACCGGTGTTTTCGTTAACAAATGCCTGCATCACAAAAGGGCCGCCCATCATATCGTTTGTCATCTCCCACAATCCACGCAACTCGGCACGGAATATACCATCTATCTCCATAGTTCTATAGTCTGGCGAATAAACGGTTGAGGTTGTCATATTCGAATTGAATGATCCGGTAATATATTTACCTAAATACTGATTGCGTACGCTTATTAACGACTCTTTTTCAAATACGCGCTCTGAGTCGTAGGGGAATTGATATATTACCAAATCTTGGCGTCCTCTTCCTGCGTTGTTTGTGCCCCATAGGAAGTTGGTAAACTCCTCAAAGTTTACTATCCCCTTTGGTATGTGAATGTTTATTCCAAACATCTGCTGTGCTCTTGCCGAGGGACTTTTAATCTCACTCTTCAGCCATTTTCCATTTCGTTCAAGTTCTTTTGTGATAAAGTAGTCCAAAATTGTAGCACTGTTCTCAGTTACAAAATTAGCAAATGCGGTACTGTCGGAAGCATTTATATTCATAATTACCTGACCTCTTGCGTATCTGTCTAGATCTGCGGCAAATTTAGGCTGACTATACATAGGCGATATATCGGGAATAATAATGTTGCGTGCCATTCTAAACGTGCTAGTAAAATTCTCAGGTGTAATTTGTATAATTCTAAAGTTTGGCTCAGGTTGAGGAAGACCCTTTACATTTGAGTTAAGAACATCAAACAAAGCTCTTCCGGCTTCTCCTTGCCAAGAGTGATCGTCCATAATTACAAGAATCTCATTGTTTGCACCTGATGCTGTCATAAATCCACCAGCACCACCATCGCAAGATGTAAATAATATTACTGTTGCTAAAATTGTAAGAAGCCCTGCAAATTGTTTCATGCCTATATTTTTTGTAATTAAACTACACTACCACTTAATAAAGCAAATATACTATAAAAAATGAATTTACTTACTGTTCTCGTTAACTTTTGCAGTAGTAAGCATTCCGCAAGCAGCAAAAATATCTTCTCCCCTAGATGCTCTGATAGTGCTTATGAACCCTTTGGCAGTAAGGAAATCACGAAACTTAATCATATTTTCATCTGTAGAAGGTTTAAGTTTGCTCATTGGAATAACGTGAAAACGAATCAGGTTAATCCTACAATCCAGTCCCGCTAGCAGCTTAGTAAGTTCCCTTGCATACAGTAGTGAATCATTAACCCCGTCAAACATAATATATTCAAACGATAACCTGCGCTGATGACTCCAGTCGTGGTCCCTAAGCAAATCTATAACAGAAGTAATGGGAGCCGATTTTTCGATAGGCATAATCTCAAGACGCTGCTCCGGTATCGGGTTATGCAAGCTCACCGCCAAATGACATTTGTTATCATCCAAGAAGCGTCGCAAGTTTGAAGTTAACCCAATAGTAGAAAGCGTAATCCTTTTAGGGCTCCAAGCCAAACCATAGTCGGCCATTAACAGGTCAGACGCCTTGCTCACTTGCTTATAATTGTCGAGCGGCTCGCCCATACCCATAAACACCAGGTTGGTGATTTTTTCTGAATCAGGCACAGAGTAAACCTGATTTAGAATTTCATTTGCAGAAAGGTTATCCTGAAAGCCCATCTTACCCGTCATGCAGAAATCGCAATTCATTTTACACCCTACCTGCGACGACACACAAATTGTAAGCCTATCATCTTCAGGAATGGTAACTGTTTCTATAAACTTGCCACTTTCCGTTCTGAATAGCATCTTTCGAGTACCATCAACCGAAGTCTTAACATTCAATGGCTCTGTTCTTCCAACATCGTATCTCTCAGAAATAATTTCTCTGTTTTTGAGTGAAATGTTAGTCATCTCCTCAATACTCTTCACACGCTTCAAATACACCCAATCGGCAATCTGTTTACCTGTAAACTTAGGTAAATTCAACTCCATGACGCATTCATTAATTTCGGCTTGCGTCATTCCGAGAAAATATTTTTTCTGTTCCATCTATGTTACTTTAATTGAACTACAAAGATACGGAGGATTTAATAAAATGAAGCATTGTATAGAAAAAGAGTGATGTTTTTCAAAACGAGAAAACTATATTCTCTAAATTCCATCTCAACATTTAGTAGCATAATGTTGTTTAACAAATATGGCTGGTATGTACTAGCCATATTTAATGAATAATTGAATCGCTTATGGCTTCTATTTTATCCGAAATAGCTCCTTCTCAACTGAACAATAAAGGCAATAATATGTCTTTTACAGCAGTAATTAATGATTTGAAAGCTAAGATGAAACTGGTCTTTCATGATCGTGACAAAATAGATAAGTTGGAGACCGAGCGTGGATTACCTCCTTTTGTGTTACAGGAGATAATGTCAGTTAATCCGCTCTCCGTATGTATAAGGAAAGAATATGGTGGACTAGGCGCAAAACCGAATGAGATTCTTCAACTGCTGTCTACTGCTTCTTACGAATCGCTGCCGCTATGTTTGACTTTCGGAATCAACTCAGCCTTGTTTTTGCAACCTTTCGATAAGTATGGACTGGAAGAGGTGAAAGCGCCAGTATTTAAAAGGTTTTTAGAAGAACAAGCCATGGGTGGGCTTATGATTACTGAACCATCCTTCGGCAGTGATGCATTGAATATGCAAACTACTCACACAGAAAAAGATGGTTTATATCATTTAAAAGGCACGAAGCATTGGGCTGGACTAACCGGCTGGGCAGATTTCTGGTTGATGACTGCACGGAAACAGAACGACAGAGGTGATTTAGAAAGAGATATTGATTTCTTTTTAATAGATAATAATGTCCCTGGACAAGGAATTGTGGTTGAAGAAATATTCAAGACACTGGGATTATACTCCATTCCTTATGGTAGAAACAGAATTGATCTTGAAGTACCTACTGCACACAAGTTGCAACCACAAACCACTGGCATCAAAATGATGCTAGACCTGCTGCATAGTAGCAGAATGCAATTTCCTGGAATGGGTATGGGTTTTATTAAACGAATGCTTGATGAGGCGTTGACGCATTGCAGTCAACGTTTTGTTGGGGGGCGTAGCTTATTAAGTTACGATCAGGTACAGCATAGATTATCACAACTACAGGCTTGGTATACAGTATGTACTGCTATGTGTGTGAATAGTAGCGAAAAGTTGAGTACCCTTAAAGATCTGGCACCACATGGTATAGAGGCAAACGCTGTGAAAAGTGTGATTACCGACTTCATGCAAGAGGCAGCTCAATCTGCCATGCAGTTGATAGGAGCCAAGTCTTATAAGCAAAATCATATTGTGGGGCGTGCAACTACTGATAGTCGTCCTTTTCAGATTTTCGAGGGATCCAATGATATTCTGTATGCGCAGATTACAGAAGGTTTGATGAAATTGATGAAACGAGCCAAAGAGAACAATGTTTTTAGATTTCTTAGAGCATTTAAGCTGACAGACAAGGCTGCAGATTATGTGAAAGATCCTATGTCTTTCAATATAGATATGGATATGTCTCAACGAAAAATAATTTATATGGGAAAGGTGATTGGGCGCATTATCTCCATAAATCAAGTACTGAATCTGGCACAGAAAGGTTATCGCAAAGATTTGATAGAAGGAGCCACCACCATTTTATTGCAAGATATATCGAAGCTGATGGCTGGTTTTTCTTATAACAACAAATCTTCAGTTATTGAAGGTTATGACGAAAATAGCGATTGGTTTCAGTTTGTTTAAACCTTGTGTTTTATAGTAACACGGTGCCTTATTATATCTTTTCGACTGAGAAAACGTTTTATTTCACAGATGTCTTCACTTTAAAGTTATTTTAGAGTAAATTTGGGGAAAATTGTTCTCCTAACTAAATATTATCTATATGATGAAGGATATTTGTTTATTCACTATTTTATTTTTCATGACAACTACTCTGCTACAATCCCAAGATAACATTATGTATCAAACGCCTCCAAGTGAAATTTTGAAATTGGTGGATATAGAAAGAGCTCCCATTGTGCGTATCGACAGCAAAGGCGAGCAGATGTTGTTTTATTACCTAAGCACGTTTAAATCATTGCAAGATCTTAATCAGCCCGAAATACGGTTAGGAGGATTAAGAATCAACCCTTCTAATAATATCTCTAGCACTATTACCTCTTATAACGATATCCGATATAAAAGAATTAACGATACTGATATAAAACAAGTAATAGGGTTGCCAACAGAGGCACGCATTACTTATGTTTCATTTTCACCCGACGAGACCAAGATTGCTTTCGTTAATATTGCTGATGAGGGTGTAGAGCTGTGGGTAGCCGATTTAGAAACCCTCGAGGCCAGACGTCTTACAGAAGCTGTATTGAATGCCAACTCTGGATTTCCGTATAGTTGGCTCCCGGATGGTAGTGGACTGTTAACAAGAATGATTCCTTCAAATCGTGCCTCATTGGTTGAAAGTGATAAAGCTATTCCAGCTGGTCCGGTGGTATCGGTAAGCGATGGACAGGTATCACAAAATCGCACATACCAAGACCTTCTGAAGAATCCGATAGACGAGACTAACTTCGAAATATTGATGACTTCAGAATTGTACGAGGTGAGTCTAGACGGTTCTGCTACTTTGTGGAAGGAAGCTGGGATGTATGTTGACCATGAGTTCTCACCCGATGGACGTTTCGTAATGGTGACTACGCTTGCTAAGCCTTTTTCGTATGTAGTTCCTTACAATAGCTTTCCAAACAAGACGGATATCTTTACTGCCACTGGTGAGTTCCTAATTAATTTTAGCGAACAACCGTTATTAGATAATCTACCAGTGGGTTTTATGGCTACTTTTGAAGGGAAAAGGTCTATTCATTGGAGGTCAGATAAATCATCAACTTTAGCATGGGTAGAGGCTCTCGATAAGGGAGACCCGGCGGTGGACGCAGAGTATCGCGACGAGTTGTTTCAGATTGAAGCACCCTTTACTGGCACACCCACATCGTTGATTAAAATGACACAACGTCTGTCAGGCATAACCTGGGGCAACGATACTTATGCAGTTATACACGATAGATGGTGGAACACACGTAACACCAAGACTTACCTAATTAATCCGTCAGACAATAGTCAGGAACCACGTATGCTTTCTGACAGAAATTATCAGGATCTTTATAATCATCCAGGAGCATTCCAGACCAGTAAAAACGAACAGGGACAATACACTTTATTAATGGATGGACATATAGCTTATCTTTTTGGTGATGGTTATACCCCCGATGGGCAGTTTCCTTTTATTGACGAGCTAGATCTTAAAACATTGAAAAAAAGGAGGATATATCAATCTACTGAAACCGACCGATTGGAACAAATGGTATCTTTTATTGATAGCAAACAAGGTACGCTAATCACCCGGATTGAGTCGCCTACGGAGTTCCCTAATTATTATGTACGAAACATTCGGAAACGAATTGGCAATATCGCTCTTACATCATTTGAGAACCCGTTCAAAAGCATTGAAGGGGTGCATAAGGAGGTAATTAATTATAAAAGAGATGATGGAGTAGAGCTCACCGGTACGCTTTATCTGCCCGTGGGGTATGATAAAGAAAAGAAAGAGAAACTACCAATGATTATGTGGGCTTACCCTAGAGAATATAAAGACCGGGGTAGTGCGGGGCAAAGTAGTAGCAACCCCAATGCTTTCACATACCTTTCTTACGGCAATCCTATTTATTGGGTAACACGTGGCTACGCTGTGCTGGATGAAGCCTCATTCCCAATAGTGGGCGAGGGTGATGATCAGCCTAACGACACATTCGTGAAGCAGCTTGTGTCTAATGCTAAAGCAGCCATAGATGCTGTGGATTCGATGGGGTATATCGATCGTGAAAAGGTAGCAGTTGGTGGCCATTCATACGGGGCTTTTATGACGGCTAACCTACTTTCACACTCCAACCTATTTGCCGCAGGAATTGCTCGCAGTGGTGCTTACAATCGCACGCTCACTCCCTTTGGTTTTCAGGCAGAAGAGCGAAACTATTGGGATGCCCCGGATGTGTACGACGGTATGTCACCATTCATGCATGCCCACAATATGAAAACACCCTTATTGCTTATTCATGGTGAGGCCGACAATAACTCTGGCACACACACCATGCAGAGTGAGCGCTATTTTCAGGCACTAAAAAGTTTCGGTGCACCTACAAGGTTGGTGATTCTACCCATGGAGAGTCATGGGTATGTAGCTCGTGAAAATGTCTTACACCTGCTTTGGGAGCAAGATCAGTGGCTAGAGAGATATGTAAAGAATAGAGGCAAATAGTATTATTGACTTATGTCACCTCTATCCCTCCAAATACCTCTTCATCCCCTTTAAAATATCTCTCCAATCCACTCTAAAGCTAGCTTCGGAGAAATATTTACTATTCTCATCGGCTACCTCTTCAAGATTGTTGTGTGTTAGAATAACAAAAGTTGAATTTTATCATAATGTTATGGTTATTTAATGAGACAAAACAATTGAATATTTAGGTATTAATATTATCTTTAATTATGTCGTGCACCTCCATAGCTCCATTTGCAAGTAGCTTAGCAGATTCTAGCCCAAAGTCTTTTATAACTTGATTGTATGGGTTTTAGTAGTTAATACATAAGAATATAAGGGTATACCCTATGAACTTAAAACCGTAAGTGATTGGTTTTTGTTCAAATTAAAAACCAAAATAAAAGATATCAGAAATGGAGTTTATCCTGATTTGGCCCATGAATGAATTTATAAGGTTGATATCTGCAAAAGTAAAGAAAATGGCTATAGTGAAGATAATTCCATAGATACCACCTGTAATA
>JAAZCL010000069.1 GCA_012513315.1 Bacteroidales bacterium
GACTGTGCAGATGAAATTGAAGAACACATCATTAGCATGTTTACCGAGCCTGTTACAGTAGATACTCACCTTGAGCCAGTTGAAGATCCTGCATCAATGAATGATATCGGAATTGATAGAATACATTAAGGGATATATTCATAAAATATACCCCTTATAAATCTTTAGTCGACATTAAACCAACTTCTATGGTTAGTAACTCCAACCTTTTCTGTTAGCAATTAATCCTACCTCTATAGCTACGAATTAAGCCAAGTGCGACAATTTGTTTATGCTATAGCTGTTCCCATAAGGAAGGCTGCAGCAAGTGCCACAATTGCATAAAGCTCTGGAAACACTGCTAAAATAAGCGTATTACCAAAAGCATCATGACCTTGTCCTATTGATACTACACCATTGGCACAAACTTGTCCCTGACGGATTGAACTTAAAAGTCCAACGAATCCAAGTACTAAACCAGAAGCTAAAGTTGACCATGCTTGAATAGCAGTGATTTCGGGAGTCAGAATATTAAAAATGCTCTGAAACATAAAATAACCAGCAAATCCGTAAAGTCCCTGTGTTCCTGGAAGAGCGGTTAATACAAGGAAATTTCCAAACTTACCGTCCACTTTCTTTGCTGCACCAATAGCAGCATTACCTACAATTGTAACCCCATACGCACTTCCAATACCAGAAAGTGCTAGCATAATTGCTATACCTGTATATGCAATTATTAAATTTGTTTCCATCTATTTGCTTTTAAATTATAATGTTATTTTTAAATTTCTCTATATTTAATTCCTGTAAATTTTCACAAGAATGTTATATTTATAAATTAGTTTTTTGCAAAAGGTCTAAATTTCTTTCCACCACCCGAGAATTCAGAGTTATTATAAAACTCAACAAAGGTAAGTCGAAGTGGATGCACAAAGGCTCCAAGAGTATTCATGAAAATATTTATAGCATGTCCAAATAAAAATATAAGTATTGTTACAAGTGGTCCCAGAATAGCTTGATCTGGACTCATTCCCGTTGCCAAACTCGAGAATACACTTGCCAAAATTCCTCCCGACAAACCAAGAGCAAACAGTCGCACATACGACAAAATATCGCCTAGCAGTCCCGTTGCCATATTATAAGCATCCCAAAGTGATGTTCCAATATTCACAAGTGGATTTTTACCAGGTGAATTGAAAAACACAATCAAAACTCCCGTGGCAATCATAACCCCACTATGTATAGTACCCCCCATTGGCATTAAAGGTGGATATAAATATGATACAATAATACTTAAGAGAAACACAAACCATCCAATTGATGATAGAGCATGCTTAAATCCAAATTGCTTAATTCTATTAAATATTTTAAGAATCATTCCGAACATGATTTGTACAACACCCAATATCAACGATAAAGTAAACATCTGAGCGTTATCGAAATATAGCATACTTTCGAGTCTATTTATGAAAGGAGAATTAATTTCGTAAATATTAAATCCAAAAAAGCCACCTTGCAGAAAACCACAGAACATTGTAGATGCACCCAAGATTTGAACTAGTGACATTGTACCCCGCATTGTCATAGTAATAGACTTTTTCTTTAAAGCTTTAAATACTGTAGACAAAAGCAATAAGAATGCACCATAACCAATATCTCCCAGTGCAAGACCAAAGAATACCATGTAAAAAGGAGCAAAATAAGGCGTCAGGTCAATCTCATTATATTTGGGCAGCTCATACAGTTCAGCAATTGGTTCAAACAAACGTGCAAATCTGTTATTTTTAAACTTGATTGGCACATCATCCTCAGGTTTTGGATCGTACGTTTCGTAGTAAACGCTCTCCTTGTTTAAATACTCCTCAATTGCTGGCACAGTATCTTCCGGTGCCCATCCCTGAAGCAGAATAACTTTATTATCTGCCATCGGAGTACCACTATGCACCACTTTTGAAAACTGAATCTCGTTCTCCAAATCATTTATAGCCGCATCAAGTGAAGGAATATCATCCGATAACCTCACCAGCGCTTCATCCTGTTTTAAAAGCTTATCGTTAACTGATTCTATTATATCTTCCAGAGTGCCTAATGAAACATTTGGCATCTTTTCTTCCTCCAGATCTAACAACTCAGACATATTTTCTTCCTTGCTAAATGATATAAAATAGGTGCGAGACGACTCCCTTCTAACAATAATAATATCATACAACTCTTCCCACTCTGGATTATATTTTATATTAGGAGCAATAAAGAAGTTTATATTATATCCTGCAGCTTCAAATAGCTCAATCTGCCCTGGGTCGAAGTTACCCCACGGCCTTAGCATATCCCGTTCTTTAGTAGCAACCATTAGCTGTTGATTAAGAAGCGATTTCTCAATCTCAATCTTCTCAATCTCAGCAGGTATAGAGTTGCCAAATTCAGCATCAGGCTCATTAAATGCAACATCTAATTTCTTATCTCTACTTCTTCTAAGAACTTTCTTAGCCTCTTCAAGCTCTTTTTTTGTCTTTATTAAACGATATAGTCTCTCCTCGTCAATATCTTTTCTATCATGTTCCACAACGTGAATCATGCCCATATCGCGAAGATTTAAAAGAAATTGGTCCCAGTCTCTATGGAATGCCAGAAAAACAAACTTTTTCATTGTTGCTACCATATACCTTCACCTCCCATTCTTTTTTGTTTTTCTCTTCTCTGTTCCTGATGAGAACGCATTATCTTCTGCGATGATTTAGATAGATTCTCCTCATCCTCCAGATAACGTTTTATCTTTAATATTGCCTCCTGATACCCAGGTATCTGAACCTTCTCAAAAAGATTTACCTTCTGAGTAGTCTTTTTACGAGCATGCTCTAATCGTCCCAGCTTAATATCATGAAATTCCCTGCGGATGCCAATCTCAGCTAGTCCTTCCACAGTCTTTAAACCATCCAAAAACCACTTAGGTTGATTAAAAAGACTAAAAGTTTTAATCTCAAAGTCCACCCCATCCAATACAGGAATCTGCACACCTGCTATCTTTTTCTTCGACAGGCGCACATCTTTCACACTAATAAGCGAGATATCAAACTCAGTCCACATCCCCATCATCTTATCATACGAATGCACTTGATCCTCCAGTTCCTTCTCCAACTTAATTATTTCGTCTTTGGCCTTTTTCACCTCCATACGTAGCGCTGTCTCCTTGTTCTGCAAGGTAGGAAGCGCCCGCTCACGTACACCCAGTTGTTTTTCCAGGTTCTGCTGAGAAGTTTTATTATATTGAAATTTTATAGCCATTCTTTATTTCCAGTACTTATCAACCAATTCTTGCTTCATATTCACCTCGTTTTGATTAAAGTGAGATGAAAGAAGCTCCCATGTCCTGTCTAGCATCTCCACAGTATCGAGGTTAACATCAATTGCTAGTAAATCTCTAGAGTAATCCTTGGCAAAAGCAAGCGTTCTTAAATCATAATCGGTAAGCTCAAATCCATTCTCCTGCTTAGTCTTTGCGTTTGCCGCATCTGCATAAAGTCTAACAGCCGCATTCATCAATTGCGGATGATCCTCACGAGTTTTCTTACCCTGCACATTTTGCTTCAATCTCGATAGAGAGCGGAACGGATCCACTATAACCTTGCCAATATCACTATCGAACCGCAAGAAAAGCTGTCCCTCAGTAATATATCCTGTATTGTCTGGCACAGCATGAGTAATATCACCACCCGATAGGGTAGTAACTGCAATAATTGTAATTGAACCACCAGAAGGAAACTGAACCGCTTTTTCATATATCTTTGCAAGATCAGAATATAGCGATCCCGGCATCGAGTCTTTAGAAGGAATCTGATCCATTCTATTAGATACAATTGATAAAGCGTCGGCATAAGAAGTCATGTCAGTAAGCAAAACCAACACCCTCTCGTTCTTATCCAAAGCAAAATACTCAGCTGCCGTAAGCGCCATATCTGGCACCAGTAAACGTTCTACAGCAGGGTCCTCAGTAGTATTCATAAACGATATAATACGATCTAGAGCACCAGCATTACTAAATACATTCTTAAAATAGAGGTAGTCGTCATTAGTCATACCCATACCTCCAAGAATAATCTTGTCAGTCTCGGCGCGTAATGCTACCGTTGCCATCACCTGATTAAAAGGCTGATCAGGGTCGGCAAAAAATGGAATCTTTTGTCCCGATACCAAAGTGTTATTTAAGTCGATTCCCGCAATTCCCGTAGCAATAAGCTCCGAGGGTTGATCTCTTCTAACAGGATTAA
>JAAZCL010000070.1 GCA_012513315.1 Bacteroidales bacterium
AAAAAATGAGTATTTCCCGCGTATTTTTAAAACAAGAAATATTGTAAAAGATGGTTCAAAATATTACGGACCCTACACATCCATTCAGTCTGTAAACGCACTACTAGAAATTGTAAGAAAAGTTTATAAAATTAGAACATGCAGATTAAATCTTGCTCCTGAGAAAATAGCAGAGGGAAAATATAATGTTTGTTTAGAATATCATATTAATAGATGTAAGGGACCATGCGAAGGACTTCAATCATTAGACGACTATAACAAAAACGTGAGTGAAATAAATGAAATTTTAAAGGGTAACGTTGGGATTATAGAAAAAAGGATACGCGAAAAAATGCTTGCTCTTTCTGAGGAATTAAAATTTGAAGAAGCGAATGAGTTAAAAGAAAAACTTGAGCTTATTCAAAACTTTAGAGAGAAATCTCAGGTGGTTAGTAATGTTAATTATAATATTGATGTTTTTTCAATTGCTGAAGATGAAAATTCTGCATTTATCAATTATTTACATGTTGTTAATGGAGGAGTTAATCAAGCTTACACTTTTGAATACAAGAAGAAGCTCGACGAGAGTAAAGAAGAATTGCTAGGATTAGGAATTGTTGAAATGAGACAACGATTTAATAGTAAGTCAAAAGAAATAATAGTTCCGTTTTTACCAGATATTGCACTTAAAGAAGCAGAATTTACAATTCCTAAGATTGGTGATAAAAAGATGCTACTCTCTCTTTCTGAAAAAAATGTTAAACAGTATAAGTTTGATAAATTGAAGAAATCAGAGATGCTTAATCCTGATCAAAGAGCTACAAGAATATTGAGTCGGGTAAAAAAAGATTTACAACTTAAAGAAATACCATGGCATATTGAATGCTTTGACAATTCAAATATTCAAGGAACAAACCCGGTTGCTGCGTGCGTAGTATTCAAAAAAGCAAAACCTTCTAAAAAAGATTACCGCCATTTCAATATAAAGAGTGTTGTAGGTGCCGATGATTATGCATCATTGCGCGAAGTAGTGGAAAGACGTTACTCACGTTTACTTAATGAAGGCGAAAAACTGCCGCAATTAATTGTGGTTGACGGAGGTAAAGGACAATTACATGCTGCGGCGGATTCACTACGAAAAATTGGACTTTATGGAAAAATGGGATTAATAGGTATTGCTGAACGTTTAGAAGAGATTTATTTTCCCGAAGACCCTATTCCACTCTATATTGATAAAAACTCTGAAACATTGAAATTAATTCAGCAGCTTCGTGATGAAGCTCACAGGTTTGGATTAACACATCATCGTCAAAAAAGAAGTAAAGCTCAAATATCATCAGAACTAGATTCTATTAAAGGTATTGGAGCTGTGACCAAAAAGAAATTGCTATCTACTTTTAAAAGCATTAGAAGATTGAAAGATGCGAATTATTTAGAAATTGAGAATGTGGTGGGAAAAAGTAAAGCAGATATTATAATAGATTGGATTAATAAAGAGAAATAATCATTTAATTTAAAATATAGTATGCGATTACTAATACAAAGAGTTACTCAAGCTTCTGTAACTGTAGATAATAAAATAAAAAGCACAATAAAACAGGGTTTATTAATCTTTGTAGGTATAATAAATGAAGATACTAAAGATGATATTGAATATTTGGTAAAAAAAGCACTTAATTTGCGTATATTTGACGACGAATATGGGGTTATGAACAAATCAGTGATAGAGATTGCAGGTGAAGTATTAGTGGTATCACAATTTACACTTCACGCTAGTACAAAAAAAGGTAATCGTCCTTCATATATACGTGCTGCAAAACCCGAGATCTCTATCCCACTCTATGAGGAATTTTGTAACTCTTTATCCGAACAACTAAATAAAGATATACAAACAGGTGAATTTGGAGCAGACATGAAAGTGAATTTGATTAATGATGGTCCTGTAACAATATTGATTGATTCAAAAAACAGAGAATTATGACTTTAAATGAAGCTCAAACTAATGTTGATAATTGGATAAAGAAGTATGGGGTTCGTTATTTTAATGAACTTACAAATATGGCTATTCTAACTGAAGAGGTTGGTGAGCTTGCCCGTATAATTTCTAGGAGTTATGGTGAGCAATCATTTAAAGAAAACGATTTAAAAAATAATATCTCGGATGAACTTGCTGATGTACTTTGGGTATTAATTTGTATTGCTAATCAAACAGGAGTAGATCTTGAAGAGGCATTTATAAAGAATATTGATAAAAAAACCACTAGAGACTCAACTAGACACATAAATAACATTAAGTTAAAAGATAATCCCTAAATAATATAATATGGAACCTAATAAATATACAGATGCGATAAAGAAACATCGATTTTACCTAACTGAACAAGAAGTTTCTAAAGAATTAAAAAAAATTGTAGCTGAAGGTTTTGATGCTAATAACAATAAAGAAACTTATAAAAAGATATACAACTGTATAGATTTAACCAGTTTAAATAGTACAGATACTAAAGAGTCTATATGGAACTTTACGCAAAAAGTGAACGATTTAGAAGGTTTAGATCCTGAAATAGAAAATGTTGCTGCAATTTGTGTATTTCCAAATTTTGTTCATACTGTGAAAGAAGCACTAACAGCAGATGTTAATATTGCTTCAGTGGCCGCTGGTTTTCCATCTTCTCAAACATTTATTGAAGTCAAAATTGCCGAAACTTCACTTGCTTTGGCCGACGGAGCAGACGAGATTGATATAGTTATAAACCTTGGACAATTTTTTGATAAAGAATACCAAGAAATGTGTGAGGAGATTATAGAAATAAAAGAAGTATGTAAAGACAAATCATTAAAGGTAATACTTGAAACCGGTGCACTAATAAATTCTGAGAACATTCATACTGCATCAATACTCTCAATGTATTCAGGAGCTGATTTTATTAAAACATCTACTGGTAAAGGCTATCCTGGGGCAACACCCGAAGCTTTTTTTGTAATGTGTATGGCAATAAAATCTTATTTCAAAACAACAAAGAAAAAAGTTGGTATTAAAGTCTCAGGTGGTGTTTCTACAATCAAAGATGCAGTTGTTTACTATTCAATTCTTAAACATGTTTTGGGAGATGAATGGTGCAACAACAAGCTTTTTAGAATTGGAACAAGTCGCTTATCTAGTACTCTATTAGATGAAATAAGAAAAATATAAATAGATAAAATAAACAAACCACAAAAAGTGTTTTAATAATGAAAATGAAACCATTTATTCTTGTTGTATTTGTTAGCATTATGTGCTATTTAAATTTGAATGCGCAAGAATATAATTTAATTTCGAATGAAAGAAAAGTGCCGTATTGGCAAGATGTAAATGTTGTAAAGGTAAATAAAGAGTACCCTAGAACTCAGTTTATGACATATGCAGACAAAGCCAATGCACTTAGTAACAAGTTCGAAGAAAGTAAATACTATATCTCATTAAACGGTACTTGGAAATTTTACTATGTAGATGGATATAAACAGTTGCCCGAAAATATTACAGACTCCACAGTTTCGCTTACCGACTGGAAAGAAATTAAAGTACCTGGAAACTGGGAAATTCAAGGTTTTGGAACTCCCATTTATGTAAATCATCCTTATGAGTTTGTGGAACGAGATCCTAATACTCGTTATCCAAAAATGGAACCTCCCTATTTACCGGAAATGAATCCTGTAGGAGTGTATCGTAAAGAAATTGATATACCTGAGAATTGGGATGAAAGAGAAGTATTTTTAACTCTTGATGGAGCAAAATCCGGAGTTTATGTTTATGTAAATGGTAAAGAAGTTGGCTATAGTGAAGATTCTAAAACCAGCGCTGAATTCAATATTACAAAATATGTAAATAGCGGTAAGAACACTTTAGTTCTAAAAATATTCCGCTGGAGTACAGGTTCATATCTTGAAGCCCAAGACTTCTTTCGAATAAGTGGAATTGAACGTGATGTATTCCTTTGGTCTCAGCCAAAAACTTCGTTAAGAGATTTCAGAGTTATATCAACACTTGATGATAGCTATAAAAATGGAGTTTTTGAACTTGAAACTACTGTTAGAAACTATGGAAATTCAGTATCTTATGCCGATGTAACTTTTGAGTTATTGAATCAATCAGGAGAGACTATTTTAACAGAAACCAAGCCAATAGGTATTCAAAGAGGTGGTGAGAGTGCTATTAAATTTAATGCAAAAATTCCTAATGTTGCAACTTGGACATCTGAACATCCTAATCTTTATAAACTTCTTATTACTGTAAATAAAGAAGGTGAAGAAACTGGAGAAGTGGTTCCCTACACTGTAGGTTTCCGAAGATTTGAGATAAAAACAGTAACTACAGGTGACAGAAAAGATAGATTGTTCTTAGTAAACGGTCAGCCAATAAAGTTTAAAGGAGTAAATATTCATGAAACTAATCCTGAAACAGGGCACTATGTGACAGAAGAATTAATGCGAAAGGATTTTGAGATAATGAAGTTGAACAACATCAATTCGGTTCGACTTTCACACTATCCTCAATCACGTCGTTTTTATGAGCTTTGCAATGAGATAGGACTATATGTATATGATGAGGCTAATATAGAGTCACACGGTCTGTATTATGGCGAAAAATCACCATCTAGGCATCCAGAATGGGAACAGGCTCACATGGATAGAACAGTGAACATGTTTGAACGTAATAAAAATCATCCATCTGTAGCATTTTGGTCGCTTGGCAACGAAGCTGGCAATGGTATAAACTTTTTTCATACATACAGATATTTAAAAGATCAGGAAAGAAATTTCATGAACCGCCCAGTAAACTATGAAAGATCATTATGGGATATGAACACCGACATGTATGTACCACAATACCCAAGTGCTGACTGGTTAGATGAAATTGGTTCTAAAGGCAGTGATAGGCCTATAATACCTTCTGAGTATTCGCATGCGATGGGTAACTCTAATGGTAATTTGGATATTCAATGGGAAGCAATTTACAAATATCCTAATCTGCAAGGTGCATATATCTGGGATTGGGTTGATCAAGGAATAGCAAAAACAGATGAAAATGGAAATAAGTTTTGGGCTTATGGTGGTGATTACGGTACAGATGCGCCGAGCGATGGCAACTTCGTTATAAATGGTTTAGTAGCTCCGGATAGAGTTCCCCACCCTGCAATTAATGAAGTAAAATATGTTCATCAAAACTTCGCTTTTGAAGTTGTGAATATAGATAAAGGCATATTTAGAGTTATAAATAGACAATATTTTTCTAATACAGATAATTATGCTTTTAAGTATTATATAACAGAAAATGGAAAAAATATTTCTGATGGTGATATCGATGTATCAATACTAGCACAACATTCTGTTGAGAAAACATTACCAATAGGCCACATCAAACCTAAAGCAGGAAATGAATACTTTATTAACTTTGAAGTAATTCAAAAAGAAGCTCAATCAGTGACACCGGCTGGAACTACCGTTGCAATTGAGCAATTTAAACTTCCTATTGAAGAACCTAGAGTTGCATATGTAGAGACAGTTAAGAACTCTCCACTGAAGATTAATGATAATGAAAAAACTATCAAGGTAACTTCTTCAAAAGTAAATTTTGAATTTGATAAGACTTCGGGTATAGTAACTTCTTACAAAGTAAATAGTAGGGAATATTTTAACGAAAGATTTGGTATACAACCAAATTTCTGGCGTGCACCAAATGATAATGACTATGGTAATGGTGCTCCTCACCGTTTACAGGTTTGGAAACAGTCAAGTAAGAACTTCAACATAGTTGATAGTAAGGTTGTTCAGGAAGGTGAAAATGTTGTAGTTGATGTAACCTACCTGCTTGCTGCTGGTAATCTCTATAATGTTATTTATAAACTGTATCCGTCAGGTATATTGAATGTTAATATTAAATTCCATTCTGCAGATACAGAAGAGAGAGTAATTGAAGCTTCTGAAGCAGCACTTACTGCAACATATTCTCCGGAAGCTTCTGCCGCAAGGAAAGCATCTTCTACACTTACTGTTCCTCGTATAGGAGTAAGATTCCGTTTACCAAAATCATTGAACAATATACAATACTTTGGTAAAGGACCAGATGAGAATTATATTGATAGAGCATCGGGTTCTAAAGTAGGTCATTACATAACTACAGCAGAAGATATGTATGTACCATATACTCGTCCTCAAGAAAACGGCCATAGATCCGATACCAGATGGCTTGCTTTAACAAATGGTAAAGATGGTCTTCTTATAGTTGCAGATAATACAATTGGATTTAATGCTTTACATAATAGTGTAGAAGATTTTGATTCTGAAGAAGCAACACATCGTCCTTACCAATGGAATAACTTTAGTAGTGAAGAAATTGCTGCTCGTTCAGAAGAAGATGCAAAAAACAGAATACCAAGACAGACTCACTTGAATGATGTTATTCAAAAGGATTTTGTTGAAGTATCTATCGATATGAAACAGCAAGGTGTTGCAGGATATAATAGCTGGGGGGCGCGTCCTCTACCAGAGTATAGTATTCCTTCAAACAAAGATTACTCGTGGGGATTTACTATGATTCCTGTTGAAAATGTATCTGATATAGAGAAGAAATCGATATTAAAATACTAGTTTGGGAAAAGTGAATTTATAAACTTTATATCACTTTAATAAGCCCTTCCGTGTTAAGTTAAATTATGCGGAAGGGTTTTTTATTGAACACTGCCATTTTGTCTCTTATTTTAGAGCTTTTGTATATATAAACGTTATTATTTGCCATATTGTCGCTTTTTATTTGCAATTTTCTATTTTTAAACATCGGTATATTATTTGCGAATATAATAATGAAAAAGAAATAATAAATAAAAAGTAAACATTTAAAATAATAATATTATGGCAATAATTAGAAGTACAAACAGCTGGTTACCAAGTGTATTTAATGATTTTTTTGGTAATGAATGGATAGAAAACAGTGTAAAATCATCTCCTGCAATTAATATTCAACAAAATGATAAAGGATTTAAAGTTGAAGTAGCAGCTCCAGGAATGACAAAGGAAGATTGTGTTGTTAGATTAGACGAAAAAAACAACTTAGTAATATCTTTTGAAAAGAAAACTGAAGCTGAAGATAATAAAGGTGGAGCATATCTGAGAAGAGAATTCTCATATTCAAAGTTTCAGAGAACAATGTTACTCCCTGATAATATCGATAAGGAAAATATTTCGGCTGAAGTAAAAGATGGAGTATTAAGTGTTATAATTCCTACTATTGACGAAACTGAAAAAGTGACGGAAAAGTTGATTGAAATTAAATAACCAACTGATCTTATCAAAAAAAAGGGTGAATCGATAAAATGATTTACCCTTTTTTCAATTGAATATATTTTTAAAATGACCTATCCCTCAAATACTTAAGAAAGAGCATCATATACATTTTAATATCAGAATCGAAAGTGAAGCTAGAAACTATTTCTTCTGCTTCTTCAAGCATAGTTTCCATTCTTTTATAAGCATATTCAACACCTTTATATTCTATAGCAAAACTAAGAATCTTGGCAATATTTTCTTCATTGTAATGTCGTGAGACGATTATTTGCATAATTTCATCAGAAATTTCTTTAGGAGAATTTTTTAATGCATAAATAAGTGGGAGAGTTACTTTACCTTCTTTAATATCGTTACCAGTGGGCTTACCTACATCAAAAGTGAAATAATCGAATATATCATCTTTTATTTGATAACATAGACCTAATATAGTACCAATTTTTACAAATTGAGATACTAGCTCCTCGTCGGCACCTCCTGTAATGGCGCCAATAGCGAGACTAGCGCGAATAAGTGATGCAGTTTTTTTATCTATTACATTAAAATATTCTTCTTCACTAATAATGATCTCTTTAGCGAGATTAAATTGAGTTAGCTCACCCTCTGATAAATTTTGGCCAAGCTCTGATATTATTCTTATTATTTCAAGATTTTGTGTTTTTACGCTTTCAGCGAGTGCTGTAGATAGTAGATAGTCACCTATCAGTACAGACTGAGTGTTATCGTGCAAAGCATTTAGAGATTGTTTACCTCTGCGGAAATCAGATTTATCAATAACATCATCGTGTACAAGTGTTGCAGTATGTAATAATTCTACTGTAACAGCACCATGATATGTTTCGGGTATAATTCTGCCACACGCTTTAGCTGTTAGCAGCACAAGAGTGGGTCTTAAACGTTTACCATTAGAATTTAATACGTAAGAAGTTAATTCGATGAGTAATGGATTACTACTTATCACCGAATCTCTTAAATATTTATCAAAAACAAGTAATTCCTCCTGCAGGAAACCTTTTATCAGCTGACTTTGATCCATCACACACAAAAGTTTGTTTTATACAAAAGTAAAGATAATTCTCCTCATAGCAACAAATATTTGTAACTTTACCAATCTAAACTCAATATTAGACTAAATAGTTATGATAAAAAACAGACTCTTCCTTCTTGATGCATACGCACTAATATACAGAGCATATTATGCTTTTATCAGATTTCCCAGAATAGATTCAAAAGGAAGGAATACTTCGGCAATGTTTGGGTTTGTGAATACTCTGGAGGATGTTTTACGTAATGCTAATCCAACACACATTGCTGTTGGTTTTGACCCTGCGGGGCCTACTTTCAGACATGAAGAATATATAGAATATAAAGCACAGCGTGAAGCAACTCCTGAAGATATAAAAGCATCTATTCCTTATATAAAAGAGATAATTAATGCATATAATATTCCTATTTTAGAGGTACCTGGATATGAAGCTGATGATGTTATAGGTACAATAGCTAAGAAAATGGACCGAGAAAGGTTTGATGTTTATATGATGACTTCAGATAAAGATTATGGTCAATTAACTGAACCTTCTATCTATATGTATCGCCCAAAGTACGGGGGAAACGACTATGAGATTCTTAATGATAAAAATATAATTGAGAAATATGGAATAAAAAACCCAAGTCAGGTTATTGATTTACTAGGTTTAATGGGTGATAGTTCGGATAACATCCCTGGTTGTCCAGGAATTGGAGAAAAAACAGCTATAAAGCTGCTTGATCAATTTGGCACTATAGAGAATTTGCTTGAAAACACAGATCAACTAAAAGGTGCTCAAAAAATAAGGGTAGAAGAGAATAAAGAACAAATATTGATTTCTAAATATTTAGCTACAATTAAGACCGATGTACCTATAGAAATTAATGAAAATGAATTGATTCTAAAGGAAAAAAATGAGGAGGAATTAAAAAAAATATTTGAAGATTTAGAGTTTAGAACTTTACTTGTAAGACTTTTTAATCAAGACACCGCCCCTACCCTATCTAAAGCGCCTTTACAAGGTAATCTTTTTACAGAAGAATTAATTGAAGAGTCTCCAAAAGCAGTTGAAATTGAACTCCCAGACAAATACACTGATATCAATACAACACCTCATAAATATAAAATTGTTGAAACAGAGGAAAATATGACTGCACTTAGTATAGAGCTTTTGAAACAAAAATCGGTCTGTTTTGATACTGAAACTACAGGTGTAGACCCACTTCTTTGTGAATTGGTTGGTCTTTCTTTTGCATTTAATGAAGGTGAAGCATTTTATATTCCCATATCTGAAAAACAAGAAGTTGCATTAAGACAGGTAAATATTTTCAGATCTTTTTTTGAAAATGAAAATATAGAAAAATCAGGCCAAAATATAAAATATGATATATTAGTTCTCCGCAATTATGGGATAAAGATTAAAGGACCATTATTTGATACCATGGTTGCTCACTATCTGCTTAATCCTGAATTGAGACATGGAATGGATTATATGGCAGAGATTTATCTTAATTACAATACTATTCCCATTGAAAATTTAATTGGACCGAAAGGAAAGAATCAATTAAGTATGCGTGATGTGGATACAAAAATAGTAGCAGATTATGCAGCTGAAGATGCTGATATTACCCTTAAATTAAAAAACAAATTAGAAAAAGACATTCATAAGAACGGACTTGATAAATTGTACTTTGATATAGAAGCTCCTCTTATTTATGTGCTTGCGGATATGGAGTGGACTGGTGTTAGACTCGATTTAAAAGCTTTGAAAGATCTGTCGGAACTTTACACAGATGAATTAAAGGAAGTAGAGAAAGAAATTATTGAAATGGCAGGAATTGAATTTAATGTCAACTCACCAAAACAAACTGGTGAAATTCTTTTTGATCGACTAAAGATTATTGAAAAAGCTAAGAAAACAAAAACTGGTCAGTATAAAACTGGAGAAGAAGAACTTGAAAAAATAAGGTCGAAACATCCAATTATTGGAAAAATACTTGAACAGAGAGGACTAAAAAAATTATTAAGTACTTATATAAATTCTTTTCCTTTACTTATTAATTCAAAAACAGGCAAGATACATACTTCATTTAATCAAACTGTAGCTGCAACTGGTAGGCTGAGCAGTACTAATCCAAATCTTCAGAATATACCTATACGCGATGCACGTGGAAGAGAACTTAGAAGAGTATTTATTCCTGATGAAGGTGATCTTTTTATGTCGTCGGACTATTCTCAGATAGAACTTCGAATTATGGCTCACTTGAGCGAAGATATTAATATGCTTGAAGCTTTTAATAAAGGACAAGACATACATGCTGCAACAGCTTCAAAGATATTTAAAACAACTATTGAAGAAGTTGATGGAGATATGCGTAGGAAAGCAAAAACAGCTAACTTTGGCATTATATATGGAATCACTCCTTTTGGCTTGTCTGAAAGGCTAACAATACCTAGATCTGAAGCAAAAAATCTCATTGATGATTATTTTGCTACATTTTCGGGTGTAAGAAAGTATATGGAAGAAAGTATTGAAAAAGGAAAGACTAATGGATATGTAGAGACAATTTATGGTCGAAAGAGATTTCTTCCAGATATTTCATCTCGTAACGCCACAGTTAGAGGATTTGCAGAAAGAAATGCAATAAATGCACCTATTCAGGGTAGTGCCGCCGATATCATAAAGGTGGCTATGGTACGTATTTTCGATAGACTTCAAAAAGATAATAAAAAATCTAAAATGATTCTTCAAGTACATGATGAGTTAAACTTTAACATTATTCCCGAAGAGTTAGAGTATATGAAGAAAATGGTAGTTGAAGAGATGGAAAATGCAGCTAAATTAACTGTTTCTCTAAAAACAGAAATTGGTGTTGGTGAAAATTGGCTTGTAGCTCATTAAATTCAACTGAATAATGAAGGTTTTAAGTAAAAAAATATACAATAAAAACATGAATGCTTGACGGATTTGCGGAATATGGATACTGGGGTTTATTTCTTGCATCATTTTTAGCTGCAACAATACTTCCATTTAGTTCTGAAGTGGTATTTGCTGCTTTAATAGCAGCAGGATTAGACATATGGTCATTGATTATATTTGCTACAATTGGCAACTCTTTAGGTGGTGTATCTTGTTATTATCTAGGTAGATTAGGTAAAATTGAATGGTTGAAAAGATGGTTTAGAATTAGCGAAGATAAGATAAATAAAACAGTAAATAAACTCCAAGGTAAGAGTGCTTTTATGGGCTTCTTCGGATTCCTTCCTGCTGTTGGCGATGCAATTCTTGTAGCTTTGGGATATATGCGTGCAAATACCACTATAGTTTTACTAAGCATGACAGTAGGTAAATTTGCTAGATACATCATCATAGGTTTAGGAGCAGGGGTATTTTTATCTTGGTTCTAAAATTGCCTGAATATAAAATTCATCAACGCACTATACTCTACCCCATCGTACCTTACTTTAAAGTCATTTTTCTGCTTTATATATTGAAAATTAAAAAATAAAGAAATTATAGTTATGTCTACTATTCTATTTAGTGAAATTGTCTTCGGACCAATTAAAAGTCGACGTTTAGGAACATCACTGGGGATAAATTTATTACCTTATGATGGTAAATTATGTTCATTCGATTGTATTTATTGCGAGTGTGGTTTAAATAAAGATTTTCGAACTAAAACAAAATTACCTGATAGACAAAATGTACAATCAGCATTAGAAGAGAAGCTTATTTTGCTTAAAAATGAAGGTATTATAATTGATGTAATAACTTTTGCAGGTAATGGGGAACCTACCATGCATCCTCATTTTTATGAAATCATTAATGATACAATAGCATTAAGAAACATTTATTATCCTAATAGTAAAATAAGCGTACTTTCTAACGGAATGCATTTAGATAAACCAAAAGTGGTTGAAGCATTAAAAAAGACTGATAACCCAATATTGAAATTAGATTCGGCAATTGAAGAAACAATAAGAATATTGGACCGACCTAATTCTCCATCCTATTCAATAAACAAGCAAATAGAACGTTTTAAACTTTTTAAAAATGATTTTATTCTACAAACTATGTTTTTAAAAGGTGTATTTGAAGGACAAACAATAGACAATACCACAGATGAAGAAGTTTCTGCATGGTTTAAGCTTGTTTCTGACCTCCAACCGAGAGAGGTGATGATTTATACCATTGATAGGGAAACTGCCGTAAAAGGCCTTGAAAAAGTATCATTAGAGAGGTTACAGGAGATTGCAGAAAAAATAGAAAGTATTGGAATAAGAACTAATGTTGCAGGTTAATATATGAACAAAATCAGTATATTGTGGTTATAAAATTAAACACTATTATTTTAAAATGATATGACATTATGAAAACCTCAATAGAAATAAGTTACTACCCTCTTAATAAAGAATATAAAGATCCAATTAAGAACTTTATTGAATCATTAAAACAGAATGAAAATATAGCTATCAAATCAAACAGTATGTCTACTCAAGTGTATGGTGATTTTGATGATGTTATGTCTGCTGTAACAAAATCAATAAAAAATGCATTTGAGTTACCAGAATCAATATTTGTATTAAAAATATTAAATATGGATAGAGAAAAATGAATGAATCCCCCTACCCTTTTAGGGTATAGTACAAATAAAATTAAACGTTAAAACGAAAATGCATTATATCTCCATCTTGTACGATATATTCTTTTCCTTCAACACTCATTTTACCAGCCTCTTTAACTGCATTTTCTGACCCATAATTAATAAAGTCTTCATATTTTATTACTTCGGCACGAATGAACCCTTTTTCAAAATCAGTGTGAATTACACCAGCACACTGTGGAGCTTTCCATCCTTTAATGAATGTCCAAGCACGTACCTCTTGAACACCCGAAGTGATAAAGGTTTGAAGCTGCAATAATTTATAAGCCATTTTTATTAATCTATTTACGCCCGATTCTTCAAGACCTATCTCATTTAGAAACATCTCTCTCTCTTCGTAAGTATCAAACTCTGCTATTTCAGATTCTATTTTTGCCGCAACAACAAGTATTTGTGCATTCTCATTTTTTACTGATTCTTTTACTAAATCAACATATTTATTTCCATTTACAGCACTTGCTTCATCAACATTGCAAACATATAATACTGGCTTTGATGTTAATAAATAAAGCTCATTAGCAACTTTTATTTCATCCTTTGTATCAAAAGTTACGGTTCTTGCAGATTCACCACGCAGTAGTGCTTCTCTTATTTTAGAATAAACATCAAACGCTAATTTTGCATCTTTATCCCCTATTTTAGACTGCTTTTCAACTTTACTAATCCTTGCCTCAATTGTTTCAATATCTTTTAATTGAAGCTCGGTATCAATTATTTCTTTATCTCTAACAGGATTTATATCTCCATCTACGTGTGTAACATTCTCATCATCAAAGCAACGTAAAACATGTAAAATGGCATCTGTCTCTCTTATATTGGCAAGAAACTTATTTCCTAGACCCTCTCCTTTACTTGCACCTTTAACAAGTCCAGCAATATCTACTATTTCAACTGTTGTAGGTAAAATTCTGTTAGGTTTTACCAGTTCGGCTAGTTTAGTTAATCTTTCGTCAGGAACTGTTATAACACCAACGTTGGGTTCAATGGTACAAAAAGGAAAATTCGCAGCCTGAGCTTTAGCATTTGATAGACAATTAAAAAGAGTTGATTTACCTACATTAGGTAGACCAACTATACCACATTGAAGAGCCATTATAATATAACTTTAGAGTGCTTTGTAACAATAACCTAATATCTAAAATAAAACATACCTACAATATTACAAAGCAGTAATTTGTAATTGATTTTTTTTTGCGAGTGCAAAGGTACTAAAATTATTTTTGTTTTAAAGAGTAAATTTATAAACCATGTTTAGCTGAAATTTCTAACATCCTCTCAATTGGTTTTACAGCTTTAACTCTTACATTTTCATTAACTAATATTTCAGGTCTTTCGTTTTTTAAACATAAGTATAACTTTTCTAAAGTGTTCATTTTCATATAAAAACACTCATTACATGCACATGTTGAATCTTCTGGTGGTGCCGGAATAAATTCCTTATCTGGATTTTCTTTCTTCATTTGATGCAATATACCGGCTTCAGTTGCAACTATAAATTGTTTGCTTTCTGAAACTGTTGCAAACTTTAAAATAGAAGAAGTTGATCCTACATGATCTGCAACCTCTAAAAGGTATCTTGGACATTCTGGATGAGCTAAAATCAAAGCATTGGGATGTTCTTTCTTTAATTCTAATATTTTTATTAATGAGAATTGTTCATGAACATGACAGACACCTTGCCACAGTAACATATCTCTGCCAGTAAGTTTATTTATATAATCACCTAAATTTTTATCTGGCCCAAATATAATTTTTTCATCTAAAGGTAGAGAATCAACAATTTGCTTTGCATTAGTTGAAGTAACAACTATATCTGTTAATGCCTTAACCGCAGCTGTTGTATTTACATAAGATAATACAGTGTGGTTAGGATTATCCTTAATAAACAGTTCAAATTCGTCTGCCGGACAACTATCTGCAAGTGAACAACCGGCTTTCATATCTGGTATAAATACACGTTTACTGGGACTTAAAATTTTGGCTGTTTCACCCATAAAATGTACTCCACATAAAACTATAATTTCGGCAGTAGTTTTAGCAGCCCATTGAGCCAGAGCTAAACTATCACCAACAAAATCTGCAATTTCCTGTATTTCAGCATCTTGATAATAATGAGCAAGTATAATAGCATTCTTCTCTTTTCTGAGAGATTTTATATTTTCAATAATTTGTTCTTTTGTCATAAACTACTTATTATATTATATAGTTATAAAATTTAAAAAGATATATGATGATAATGATAGGTTGTTGATAATGATGATAATTATTTCCTAAAAAAATCTACTTATCGAGTTATCTTAAATATATCTCTACTTATCTACAGTTATCAACAGGTAAATTTTATCTTTATAGTTGTAATAGTGGTAATTACAAATGTTATCATAAGCTGTTGATAAAAGGCAAAGTTAATAAATAATTTCTTTTTGGTAACATTTAATTGTTGAAAAGAGGATGAAACAAATTCGTCAAAAATCAGTAACTAAAGTAGAATTCATCAAAAATTATATTAGACAATTGTTTATTCTAATATGCAAATTTGTTTATCAATTTCTTTGCACATTTAATACACAAGTTATCAACAATTTTATGAACTGTTAAATAATACACTTAATGATCTAATAGATATAACATTAAAAAGAAAAATGATTAACTATATATTGTTAATAGACCATATTACTTATTATTTTAGAACAATCTTTTTACTACATTTGTTAGTAATTAATATACATGGTGAAGAAACTATATTCCATATATGTTTTGTTTTCAGTAATTATTGTGGCAAACTCTTGTATGTCAACAGTAAAGATAACATCTGTAGTAGAGAAAGACCCTCAAGGAGATTTTCTGCTAAAGTGGGAAGTTAGCCCCGACCAAGAAGGAAACATAGATATTTATTCTTCTCTTACAGATAGTTCTCTTACAACTTTTACACCTGTTACTACAACAAAAATTACTGATCAAGTACTACGTCTGAACCCAACAGGATCTGGATTGAGAGAATATTTCATTCTCCGCACCGCAGGAGTTCATTCAGGAGTTGTAGCAAATCGTGTTATAGAAATGAATAACATTAAGAATTTCAGAGATATAGGAGGGTATTTTACTTCCGATGAAAGACAAATAAAATGGGGTCAAATATATCGATCTGGTAATTTAAGCAATGCTACTCTTTACGATCAAGAAAAAATTAGAAGATTAAACATTAAAACTGTAATAGATTTTAGATCAGAAAAAACAATAGCTACCTATCCTATTTTATTACACCCTTCAATAACCAAGATATCTATTCCATTAGCTCCCATGGACGCAGAAAAACTAGACGATCAACTTTTAAAAACTGATTTTAGTAGAAGTGATGCTATACTTTACGTTCAAGAAGCTTATGTAGATATTGTAGAAAACCATAAAGAGCAGTTTGGCGAAATGTTTGACATTCTTACAAACGATGCAAATTATCCTTTGCTGCTTTCAGGCTCTTTAGGTAAAGATGGGGTAGGGCTAGCTTCTTATTTTATATTATACTCACTTGGTGTTTCGCAATCTTTTCTTGAACAAGATTATATGTTATCAAATGAACTTATAGATCCCGCAAAATCCAGATTAGATGCAAGACATCTACCAGAGCCGATACAAGAGGCTATAACTGCAATGTTAACCGTAAATAAATCATATCTTAATTATGTAATTGAACATATTAATAAAAAATATGGTTCGGTAGATAATTATCTAGAAAAAGAACTTAGAGTAACCAGCGGTAAAAAAAGTTTATTAAGAAAATACCTTCTTTATAAATATTAGTAATAGTATATCCATTTTATTTTCATACCTTTGCGCCCGATTTTTTTATTGGGATGTATAAATTGTATTTTAAACATAGGTTATTATCTTCTAAAAACATCCTCAATAATACATAAATTGTAATTGTGTTTTCTCTCAGCTTTATATTTGGTCATAAAAGAATATTTGCAATGAATTCAAAACTTCTCCTGTTTGTAAATATTGCTATGTTGGTTGCGTGGGGTATTGAGAAAGACTATTACTCACACGTAAATTAAAAATATAAAAATGAGAACATTTGATGAATTAGGGGTTGCTCCTGTTATACAACGGGCCCTTGTAGAGCTGGGATTTGAAATGCCAATGCCTGTACAGGCAGAGGTAATACCACAGTTGCTAGAGCAAACAAAAAATATTATTGGCCTTGCACAAACTGGGACAGGAAAAACAGCTGCATTTGGAATTCCAATTATTCAGAAAACCAAGATAAAGGAATTATCTCCACAAACGCTTATTCTATGTCCAACGCGAGAATTATGCTTGCAGATTTCAGGCGATCTTACCGACTATTCTAAATATATAGATGATATAAAAATCTTACCAGTGTATGGTGGATCAAGCATCGATAGTCAAATTAGATCGCTAAAACGTGGTGTACATATCATTGTAGCTACACCAGGTAGACTTCTCGACTTGATAAAACGTAAAACCGTTTCTCTTGATAATGTACACACTGTTGTTCTTGATGAGGCAGATGAAATGCTAAATATGGGTTTTACAGAAGACCTAGACGAAATACTTTCATATGTACCCACTACTCGTAGTATGTTGCTTTTTTCTGCAACTATGCCAAAAGGAATTGACAGAATTACTCGTAAGTATATGAAAGATCCGATGGAAATTACCATTGGAAGGAAAAATGAGGGAGCTCTTAATGTGCGCCATATCTATTATGTTGTACATGCAAAGGATAAATATCTGGCCTTAAAAAGGATAGTAGACTTTTATCCTAATATATACGGAATTATATTTTGTAGAACCAGAAGAGAAACACAAGAAATTGCCGACAAGTTAATGCAAGATGGTTACGATGCAGATTCATTGCATGGCGATCTTTCACAAGCTCAACGCGATTTAGTGATGAGTAAATACAGAAATCATAGTTTACAGTTATTAGTTGCTACAGATGTTGCTTCTAGAGGACTTGACGTTGACGATGTATCTCATATTATCAATTATGGTTTACCAGATGATGTAGAAAGTTATACTCACAGAAGTGGTAGAACTGGTCGTGCGGGTAAAACTGGTACATCAATCTCAATTACTCACATAAAAGAAAAAAGCAAAATTGCAGAGATTGAAAGACAGATAAATAAGAAATTCGAGAAACAAAATATTCCGCAAGGAGATGTGATATGCGAAAAACAGCTATTTAATTTTGTCGATAAAATAGAAAAGGTAAAGGTAAATGAAGAAGAAATCGAACGACTTTTACCATCTATATTTCGCAAACTAGAATGGCTTGATAAAGAGGATATTATTAAAAGAATTGTTTCTCTTGAGTTCAATCGCTTAATTGAGTATTATCAGGAAGCTGAAGAAATATTTGAACCAACCGATGGTGCTTCACGAAGGAGAAAAGGGGAAACACGCGGAAATCAATATGACAGAAACGATGGCGGTTCGCGTCAAGCAGAAAAAGGATATTCTCGACTTTTTATAAATGTTGGTAAAATGGATGGAATTAATCCAGCTGTTTTAATGGGATTCATCAATGATAATGTAAAAGGTAAAGTTCCAATTGGGAAAATTGATCTTATGAGAAGTTTTTCATTCTTTGAAGTTCCAGAAGAGCATGCATCAAAAGTAGTAGATACATTTAAGGGTATGCACCTAGAAGATAGAAAATTATTGGTTCAATTTGCTCAGGATGCTGATAACACTAGAGGAGGAAAACCAAAAAAAGAATTCTTTGGAAATAAGAGATCTAAGAAAGGTAAAAAGCAAAGATATTAATATATACTTAATATTTATAGTAATAAAAACGAGGCATATGTCTCGTTTTTTTTGTTTAAAAACTTAATATTATCGTAACTGCACCTTAACTGCTCTGTAACATTTATAATAGACCTTTGCAACGTAAATTTAAAAAAATAATTACGTGACAAATATATTATTATTATCAAAAAAGCTGCTAACATTATTTCTATCACTAACTACCTTTACGTTTATAACACAAGCTCAAACAGGCACTATTAAAGGAGTTATTAAAGACGAGAAAACAAATGAACCACTTATTGGTGCAACGGTACTTATAGAAGAAACTACATATGGAGCTGCCGCAGATCTAGATGGAAATTATATAATTCCAAATGTAGCTGCTGGTACTTACACCTTGATCGTTTCTTATGTTTCTTATAATGAGATTACTCATACTGAAGTTGAAGTAGAAACTGATAAAGAAGCAATTGTTGATTTTGAATTGCTCTCAGAAGAAATTGAGCTAGAAGAGGTGGAGATTGTTGCACGTGTTAATCGTGAGAGTGAAAACATTCTTTTAATGGAACAAAAACAAGCTTTAGTTGCAACGCAATCGGTTGGTGCTCGTGAGCTCTCTCGTAAAGGCATAAGCGATGCACAGGCTGCTGTTGCTCAAGTATCAGGTATATCACGACAAGAGGGCGTTAAAAACGTGTTTGTCCGTGGCTTGGGTGATAGATATAATGCAACTCTTCTAAATGGATTTCCAATACCTTCTGAGGATCCCGAATATAAAAATATTGCCCTTGAATTTTTTGGAACCGATATAATTCAAAATATTGGAGTAATAAAAGTGTTCAGTAGCAGCAACTACTCAGATGTTGGAGGAGCAATAATAGATATATCATCTAAAGAGCTGGTTGAAGATTATGCTTTATCTCTAGATCTATCAGGGGGCATAAACAGTTCAACTATAGGAGTAGACTTTCTACGCCAAGAGGGTTCAAACTACTTTGGCTTTTCTAATACTAGTCAACCCATTAACAATCAATATAATTTTCCAAATAGCTTCAATCCCTCAACGGTTTCTTTACCAATAAACCAAAGCTACGGCCTCTCACTTGGTAAAATGCTCCGTTTAGGTGAAAATAATAATCCACTTTCACTTTTTCTTGTAGCTTCACATAGCACCAACCACTCTTTTACAGAAGAAAGGGTTCGTAATACAAATACTGTAGGCACCGTATGGCAAGATCAAATTGGAGAAAAATACTCTCAAAACATTAATCAGCTAGTGCTAGGTAATGTTGCATATGGGGTTAATAATAAACACAGTATAAACTACAATTTCATGCTCATCCATGCCAACAATCAGTATGTAGGTGAATATGCAGGAATAAATAGCGAACGTCATCAAGGAGCTATTGATGATTATGGTCGCTCAATTAGACAGCAAGCCAATGATAATCTTCTTTTAGTGAATCAGTTAATTAGCAAATGGCAGTTGTCTAATTCTTTAAAAGTCAATGCAGGTATATCTTATAATACTATTAAAGGATTAGAACCAGACCGTCGAGAGAACTATTTTTCACTTGCACAAGGTCAAGATTATAATCTCACTGGGAGTAACAGGAATAAGAGGTTCTTCTCTGAACTAAATAACATTGATGTTAATCCAAAAATTGAATTAGTCTATACGTTTAACGATCGATATGGATTTAATAATTCATCATTATCTGTTGGATACTCATCGCGTTATGTTGATGACAACTTTGAAGCAGTAGAATACAATTTCTCTAGAGTTGGTGCTTTACCAAGTTTTAGTCTAGAAGATTTCTCTGTGGAAGATTTCTTCAATAATGGAATTAATGACAATGTATTGAGAATGACAACAGGTCGCACAAACCAATATGAGGTGTATAAAAACACTCATTCGGCATATGCAGAGGTTTCCTATCAATTAAGTAGAAAACTTACAGGAAATATTGGTTTACGTGGCGATAAGGTGAATATGAACGTCAACTATGACGTAGCAGGAGTTGCTCCTGGACAGGTTTCGATAGATAAGGAGTGTTTTTTACCAAGTATGAATCTTAAATATGATTTTAACGATAAAAACAGTCTTCGTTTAGGAGCCAGCAAAACGTATACATTACCACAATCAAAAGAGATATCTCCCTTTCAATATGTAAATATTTCATTTACAAGTCAAGGAAATCCAAATTTAGTTCCTTCAGACAACTATAATCTAGATCTCAAATGGGACTATTATCTAAGCCCCAGAGAACTATTCTCACTTACCGGTTTCTATAAATATATTAAAAACCCAATTGGTCGCGTAGATCAAGCAAACTCCGCCGGATTGCTTACTTACGATAACATTAGCAAGCATGCAGTTTTGGGAGGAGTAGAACTAGAATTAAGAAAAAATCTTTTCAATCGTTATAATACACAACTCGAACGAATGAACAAATTATCTCTTGGTCTAAATGCATCTTATATTTATACAAATCTAACTCTTAACATTCTCAATACTAACCCAAGGAAAAGTGGACTTGAAGGTGCATCTCCATTTATAACCAACGCCGATATCTCCTATCATCAAACCAATAATGATAAAAATATAACTGTTTCTCTTGTATTTAACTATTTCAGTGATAGAATACATACTGTTGGAGCAACCGGATATAAAGATATTGTTGAAGAGGGAATAGCAACGCTTGATTTTGCAGCTTCGTACGGGTTTAATAGAAATTTATCATTAAAGTTTAGAGCTTCTAATCTTCTAAACTCAGCAAATATATTGTCAAGAAAGAGCAGTATATCTGATAATAAAGTAATTCTAAATCAATTTAAAAAAGGACAAAACATTAGCTTAGGTGTAAGCTATGAATTGTAATTAATAAGATCAAAATATACAATCATTTATAATTTAATTTATTTACAAAATGAAAAAGTTTTTATTTAGTTTAATGATGCTAGTAACGATGTCAACACTTTTAGTGTTAACATCATGTGACAATGAATCGGGTCCGATTGACAAAACAGACGAAGAAGACAAAAATCTGGTGGGCTCAATCAATGGAGTGAAGAATCTTGACAAAACAGTTGAATATTTAATAACCGGACCGGTTATTATTGAAGAAGGTGGAACCTTAAATATTCCGGCAGGAACTGTTATTAAAGCAAAACAAGGTTTTGAAAATTACATTCTTGTATTGCAGGGAGGGAAAATAAATATAGCAGGCACAGCTTCAGAACCAGTAACAATAACTGCAGATAAAAACAATGCAGAACAGGGTCACTGGGGTGGACTTATCATCAATGGTAAAGCACCTCTTTCTGGTGGTGAAATCGGTACAACCGAAATCAACTCTGATTACCAATATGGAGGCTCCAACGTTGCCGATAATTCAGGTTCTATTACTTATCTAAAACTTGAATATACAGGTGCCCGTTCAGATGCTAATGTTGAGCATAATGGACTCACTCTTAATGGTGTTGGTAATGGCACAAAAATAGAGAACGTATATATTCCTAATGGTGCAGATGATGGAATCGAGTTTTTTGGAGGATCTGTTAATGTAAAGAACCTTTTGGTTGTAAACTCCGATGATGATATGTTCGACTTCACACAAGGTTATATCGGAACCCTTGAAAACGCTTACGGAATTTGGGATCCTGGATTTGTGAGCTCAGAAGAAGATCCACGTGGAATTGAAGCTGATGGCAATCTTGATGGTAACAACCCAACTCAATCTGGTCAGTCAGATTTTACAGTAAAAAACATGACTATAGATCTCAGCCTTGTACCAAGTAAAGATGAGGGTTTTTATATGCATGATGTTATAAAAGTGCGTCGTGGTGCAAAAGCTACAATAGAAAATGCTCTTATTAAGGGTGATGGTCAGGCAAAAGACCTTATTGATGTAAATGATGGTAAAGGAACAGGAGAAGCTACTATCAGCATTACAAATGCTCTTTCTACATCATTAACTGGCGAAACAATTAATGGAGCCACTGCAGCTGTAACATTTGAAGAAGCGAATACTGGTTGTCCAACAGATATTTTCGATTGGATTGGATATGAATTCTAATCTTACGTAGATTGCTGTTCACAAACAGAAAAAGTGTCTTGATTAAAATATCGAGACACTTTTTTGTTTTAAACTTTATCCGTATTAATTCAATGTAGCATTGTTAATTACAGATTGCGAATCAACATATTTGCCTCCAGATTTTGCTGCTTGAATTTTAAAGTTCCTGTGAGTTTTCATCAGATTACCCGATTGCAGTGTAACGATCTTAGATTCATTCACCAGATTTAGAAATAAAATACTACTACGAGTGCTTGACTTACCTTCTTTAACCCTTTTAATCTGACGTTTGGTCATTTTTGCATATAAATCAAGAATAGTTAGCCTAAGATTCAAAACCTGATCAAAGTTGCTATAATCATTTGTCTTCTCCATTTTAATATATCCAACATATACTTCAGTAAGAGTATTAAATATTGTCCTTAAATCATCAATCTGCTCTTTAGAAAATGCGGTGTGGTTTTTATCGATATATGTGAAAGTTGATTCAGTAATAGCCTTAAGCGATTTAGTAATTTCATATGAGTAATCAACAAGTTGCACATACTCCTGTTCTAGATCAAGTGCATTTAATTGTATACTTTCTAGAGTTGGAACCACTTCATAATTTCTTTTATCTTTATATCTCGAATAAAGCTCATTTGCTTCTGTCATAGCTTTCTTTACAGACCTCCTGTTTTCATCTTTGAGTCCATCAATAACTCTTTTAAGTATTGATATTGTTTTATCCATTACAATATGAATTTCATCATTGCATGAATTTATCAATTGATCTTTGCTAGAAAGAATTTGCTGTTGCTGTAATTCTTTGCTCTTTCTTTTTGTATGTAATCTACCCGACTTAAAAAGCATGAAGGCAACAACTGCTACCATTAAAGCAATTGCTATTTTTCCTCCCCACATAAGAAATAGACCAACAAGTAATGCTACAGTAAATGCAATGAGTGCGGTCATTAACCAACCGGCCACAACTGTAAGTACTCCATTTACGCGATATACAGCACTCTCACGACCCCATGCTCTATCGGCAAGAGAACTACCCATTGCCACCATAAAAGTCACAAAAGTTGTAGAAAGAGGCAATTTAAGAGACGTACCAAGAGAAATAAGTAGTGCCGATACCGTTAAATTTATTGATGCTCTAATTAAGTCATATGAAGCTTTATTTTCTAACTCAACAGGTATAAATCTACCATCTATGAATTTCTTTAAAGAAGCAGGTGTGATGCTTCCAAAAGATTTGCCTACTATTAGGCTTCCTCTTACAATTGAGCGCGACAAGGGAGAAGAAGAAAACCTTTCCAATCCTTCACCTTTTCGTGATAGGTTTAATTCGGTTTCTGAAACCGAACGTGATTTCTTTGAAAAAGCAAGAGCCATCACCATAATTATTCCTGCTCCGATTAGCCAAGCAACATTTGCAACAACTGGTTCAGATAGTCTTCCCATGTAAAGTGTATTAATGTCACCTCCTGCTGCAGCTACATTATGTGCAATCTTAAAAGAATCTAAGCCTGCCATAAATACTCCAATAAAGTTTACCAAATCGTTACCTGCAAATGCCATTGCAAGAGCCGCTGTACCAGCAAGTACTATAAATCTTAAAATGTTAAATCTAAATATATGTTGAAGTATTCCCATTATAACAGTCCAACCACCCAGTGTGTATAATAATGCGGTGCTCATATTGTTATCAAGATAAACAATGAAATTATCTGACACCAAAACACTACCTTTGAGACCTTTAAAAATAGCAAAATAGGTAATTGCAGTTAATGCTATTCCTCCCCAAAGAGAACCTAAATACTTAAATGATTTTTTATAATTAAATGAAAATATCACTCTTGATATATACATAATCAAAGAACCAACTATAAAAGCTATTGCTATAGATGTGAATATGCCTCCAATAATTGCTAAAGCTTTCCCACTATTTATAAAGTCACCCAACTGATCACCAGTATCTGTTGTCCATAACGTAAATAGAGCAACAGCAACAGCCGCTCCAAGTAATTCAAATACAAGTGATACAGTTGTAGATGTTGGCAGACCAAATGTGTTGAAGAGGTCAAGTAAAATAACATCTGTGAGCATTACTGCTAAGAACAACATCATTATTGAAGGGAAAGTGAATTTCTCAGGATAAAAAACACCACTTCTGGCAATTTCCATCATTCCACTTGAGAACATTGTTCCAATAAGTATACCTACCGATGCAACAGCAAAAATGGCCCACAAAGGAGCCACTTTAGAACCTATACTCGAATTTAAGAAGTTCACCGCATCGTTAGATACACCCACAATTAGGTCTAATACTGCTAACCCAAGCAGAATAATTACAATAATTAAATAAATTGATTCCATTTGAAAACTGAGTTTTTTTCAATATTCTATTAGATTGAAGAGTGTGTAAGTTCTCTTCAAATTATAACATTCTAAATTCTTATAAATCCGATCTATTTGAGATTTTTGGACTGCGCAAAGATAAAATAATTTACCATGTTAGCACAAATTTCAAGCTTATTGTAACAAAATCTTAACCAAAATGTAACAAAAATTTAACCTACTACTTAATCACAATGATATGATTTAAAATTTTAAATAAAATAATTTCATGTTCTATAAAACCCCGTAATGTGTTCTATATTTATATCTTTGTATGAATAAAATATTTTTAAATATGTCCCGAAAGAAGCTCTCTCAAACACAAATAGCATTTATAATCATACTTTGGATAGTTCTAGTAGTATATATTTTCCTTTATGCAGAATTAACTCCAATAACTATTATATCAGTTATCATGTCTGGCGCTATTGTTTTAATTCCTGTTTACAAAAGTCTAAAAAGGTAGCTTAAAAGTTGACAAATAGAAATTATTTTCTAATTTTGTGTTTCAAATTGATACAAGGTTAATAATTCAAAAACATCAAAAATGAAATCTTCAGAAATTGTCAATTTAGTCAAAATGCGTTTTCCCAATGAGCCCGAATATCTTCAGGCAGTTGAAGAGGTAGCTGAATCTATTGAAGAGGTTTATAATGAGTATCCCGAATTTGAAAAAGCGAATCTCATAGAACGACTTATAATACCAGATAAGATACATACTTTTAGAATAACCTGGGTAGATGATAACGGCGGAGTGCACACTAACATGGGTTATAGAATACAGCATAACAATGCAATAGGTCCTTACAAAGGAGGTATTCGGTTTCACGCATCGGTTAATCCTTCAATTCTAAAGTTTCTTGCATTTGAGCAAACTTTTAAAAATGCACTTACAACTCTTCCAATGGGAGGAGCTAAAGGAGGCTCCGATTTCTCACCTCGAGGTAAATCACAAGGTGAAGTAATGCGTTTTTGCCAAGCCTTTGTTGAAGGAATTTGGAAAGTTATAGGTGCCGATACAGATGTTCCAGCCGGTGATATTGGGGTAGGGGGTCGTGAAGTTGGATTTATGTTTGGAAAGTATAAAAAGCTATTAGGAGATTTTACAGGAGCCTTTACAGGCAAAGGTCGCGAATTTGGAGGATCACTTATTCGTCCAGAAGCAACAGGATATGGAAATGTTTACTTTTTGCTTGAAATGCTAAAAACAAAAGGAATAGATATTAAAGGTAAGCGTTGCCTAGTTTCCGGATCAGGAAATGTGGCACAATATACTTGTGAAAAGCTTATAGAGCTAGGTGCTATACCAGTCACACTCTCCGATTCAGATGGATATATATACGATCCCAACGGAATTACAAGAGAAAAATTAGACTTTGTAATGGAGCTTAAGAATTTATATCGAGGTCGCATTCGTGAGTACGCCGAAGAGTTTGGTTGTAAATACGTTCCAGGAGCCCGTCCATGGGGCGAGAAAGGAGATATAGCATTGCCTTCTGCAACACAAAACGAAATAGATCAACACGATGCAGAAATGCTTGTAAAAAACGGTGTCATTGCAGTTTCCGAGGGTGCAAATATGCCTAGCACGCCCGAAGCAATTGATATATTTCATGATAATAAAATATTATATGCACCTGGCAAAGCAGCAAATGCGGGAGGTGTATCTGTTTCGGGCCTAGAAATGACTCAAAACTCCGAGCGTTTAAGTTGGACTGCCGAGCAAGTAGACGAAAAGTTAAAATGGATTATGGCCAATATTCACGAGAATTGTGCAAAATACGGAACGCAAGAAGATGGATACATTAATTACGTGAAAGGAGCCAACATAGCTGGTTTTATGAAGGTTGCCAAAGCCATGATGAGTCAGGGAATATTATAAAAAACAAAAACTGAATTATAAATTTTTTTTATTCTAAGAATTGCTGTACTTTTGCAATCTCAAATAAAAAGAATGGTCCGGTAGCTCAGCTGGATAGAGCAACAGCCTTCTAAGCTGTAGGCCCTAGGTTCGAATCCTAGTCGGATCACTCTAAATGTAAAGCACTTATCGTTTAAAAATGATGAGTGCTTTTTTGTTTTTCAGCTAATCGCCCCCGTTACCACCCTTTCAGTCTTATCAAAAAGTTCTTTAAAAGGCATATCCTTTACTACGATTGAGTCATGTATAATAAATTCAATAGTGTTACCTATTCCTAATGGAAATGAGCCCCATCTGGTCATTTTCCATGAATTATTAATAGTAACCGGAACAACATATGCAGAAGGAGCGTACTTGCAAAGAATTTTCAATCCATTCACTGCAAAAGGTCGTGGCACCGCTGTTCTGCTACGTGTTCCCTCAGGAAATATTACCACTGAGCGCTTGTGCTTTTCAATATATTTGCCCATTTCTTGAATTGCAGATATCGATTGTTTCGCATTTTTTCTATCAATAAGCACCGATCCACCATGTCTCAGGTTGTATGAAATACTTGGAATCCCTTTTCCCAATTCTATTTTACTTACAAATTTAGGATGCACCTTACGCATAAACCAGCCTAAAGCAATGATATCATACCAGCTCTGATGATTGGAAGCGATAATTAAAGGAATATCTTTAGGAAGTTTGTCAAGTCCGGTGAATTTATATCTTGTGCCTAGCATATAAGTATTTAACACAAGAAATAACAGTAGTCCGTCTGCACTTTTTTTATGAGCCTCATATCCAAAAAGATTGAAGCAAATCCATTGAATTACATGAAAGATAACCAGCGTACTTCCAAATAGTAGATAATAAATAGCGGATAGGGGATATGCAATTAATTTCTTCATTTACACAATAGAGTTGAATTTAATATTGATAGATTTTTTAAAATTACATTATTATATAAACACTTACTGCAAAAGTAATTAAAAAAACATCAAATCGATGAGTCCTATAATTATTAAGTCAATAGAATAGCTAATGTGATTAAGGTGAATCCTATTATCTTACAAGTAATTTAGCTTTATTAGTAAGCACTTTATAACTAGGATCCTCTATAACATTCACTTCTATAATTGCATCTGCAGTTTGAAGAAGTATCTTGCAATCATCACTCAAGTGCCTCAGATAAACTGTTTTCTCGTAATTGCGATATCTCCTGGTGATGGCATTAACAGCTTCAATTGCCGACATATCCACAATACGGCTCTCCTTAAAATCAATAACAACCTCATCTGGGTCCTCACTTGGGTTAAATTTCTCAGAGAAAGCTTTTATGGAACCAAAAAAAAGGGGTCCATAAATCTCATAGTGCTTAACACCATCTTTATCTACTGACTTACGAGCACGAATTCTTTTAGCATTTTCCCATGAGAAAACTAGAGCCGAGATAATAATCCCAGTTAGAACAGCCACCGCCAAATTTTTTGTAATAGCTGTTATTAAAGTTACAATAACCATCACCAAAACGTCAGAAATAGGCATTTTGCGAAATGTTTTTAAACTTGCCCACTCAAAAGTTCCAATAGCTACCATAAACATTACTCCAACCAATGCTGCCATTGGTAGTTTCTCAATTACGCTTGAGCCAAACATAATAAAAACTAGAAGCATTATAGAAGCAAATATGCCAGATAGCCTTGTTCGTGCTCCCGAAGATGTGTTAATCAAACTCTGTCCAATCATAGCGCAACCACCCATGCCCGATAAAAATCCAGAAGCGATATTTGCTGTTCCTTGTGCAATACACTCTCTGTTACCGTTACCACGCGACTCAGTAATTTCATCTATAAGGTTTAGAGTTAAAAGACT
>JAAZCL010000071.1 GCA_012513315.1 Bacteroidales bacterium
ATATAGACATGAAGAATAAAATATTACTATTAAGCATTTCAATCTTTTTATTGCTATCGTGTAGCGATTGGACAGAAATAGAGAGCTTAGATATAGAACAACCAGATATATCTCAACAAAATCCAGCACTATACGAACAATATATTAAAGGAGTTAGAGATTTTAAAGATTCAGACCATAAAGTAACTTATGTATGGTTTGATAATAGTGAGAAAACTCCTTTTAGTAGAGCGCATCATATGGTAGATTTACCAGATAGTGTTGATGTTGTTTCTCTGATGTCACCAGATAATTTGGCTGATTGGGAAGCTGCAGAAATGGAGTCTGTTCGTGAAGAAAAAAACACTAAGGTTATTTTTACTATGGACTTTGATGCAATGAAGCTTAACTTCGATAATAAGGTAGCAGACCTAATGGATCAGAAGTATGAAAATGAGGAAGAGAGACCTGAACTTCCAAATTTTATTGAGTTTCTAGTAGATTCAGTAAGTCACACGTTATCGCTTGTAAATAAATATAATTACGATGGTATATCAATAGCTTATAAAGGTAAAAGCATACTTCATATGACTGAGATTGAAAAACAAACTCACAAGACTTATGAAAAAGCTTTTATTGGCATTGCTGAAGATTGGCAAATAAGAAATAAAGATAAAATGATTGTTTATGAAGGCTATCCACAAAACTTATTAAACAAAAATATTCTAGAATCGTGTGAGCATATAATTTTGCCTTTAACTCAGGCAGATAGCAAGCTAGCCCTCGACTATGAATTGATTTCAGCAAAGGTTGAAAACACTCCGCTTGATCGTTATGTGATAGCAGTAAGCACAACTTCTCTTGACTTAGCTGATCAAAAGACAGGCTACTGGATAGACGGATCTAGAGCTTTGCAAGGTACTGCTGAGTGGGTTTTAGCACCTCATTCGGAAGTAGAAGTGGCTGGAATAGCTATAAAAAATGTAAGCAATGACTATTTCAATTCGGATAAGATTTATAAACATACCCGAAATGCTATTAATACAATTAATCCATCTCCTAAAAAATAAAATGAAAATGAAAAAACATTATATATTACTACTCCTTTTGATCACAACTGTTCTTTTTAGTTGTGAAGAGAGTAAGGAGACTTTTGACAATAAAATTTTTCTTAAGGCTTCTTCCAAAGTTAACGAAACTATAATGAAGGGAAGTGTAGGAGAAATTGAGAAAATTATTCAATCATCTCTAGCGAATCCAGAACCAATGGATGTAAAAGTAACATATAAAATAGGAAGTGATAAAGTAAGCACCTATAACAAAGCATATGCTGACGATGCAACCATACTTCCTTCTGAAAATTATGAATTAACAAAAACAAATGTAAATATCTCTGCTGGTAGTATTTTATCGGAAGAGTCTTCACTTATTTTCAAAAATTTAGGTGACTTAGACAGAGAAACTGTTTTTGTTCTTCCTCTTAGTATAGCATCAGCAAGCATTGACGTTCTTGAGAGCGCAAATACATTATATTATGTATTTAAAGGAGGTGCTTTAATCAACGTTGTAGCTGACATAACTGAGAACTATTTGCTTGTAGATTGGAAAAACCCTGGGGTGGTTAATAATCTTTCTCAAGTAACAATGGAAGCATTAATCAGAGCACGAGACTTCGATCGTCAGATTAGCACTGTAATGGGAATAGAGGGTAGTTTCCTTATTCGTCTTGGTGATGCTGGTTTTCCAGCTAATCAAATACAAGTCGCTACTTCAAGAGGTAACTTTCCAAGTGGAGATTCTAAAAAAGGATTACCAACCAATGAGTTTGTACACATTGCTTTAACTTATGATAGTGCAGCACGTAAGATGGTTCTATATGTAAACGGAAAAGTACAAGCTGAAAGCACAAAGAATTTAGGTTCTGTAAATCTTGGTAGAGGAGGCGTTAATGGTTTCAATATTGGACGCTCGTATTCAGATGACCGTTATTTAGCAGGTGATATTTCTGAAGTACGCATTTGGAGCGTTGTTCGCACAGAAGAGGAAATAGCAAACAATCCTTACTCTGTTGATCCTAAATCTAATGGTTTGGTTACCTATTGGAAGTTTGACGATGAAGAATCATTAACTGTTAAAGACCATACAGGTAATAACAATAATGCTATAGCAAACAAACCTTTAAAGTGGACTAAAGTAGAATTACCTGAGCCACAAAAGTAAAAAACTTATTGAATTAAAATATTATTACAATGAAATACAACAATAAAACAATACAGATAATAACGATTTTAGCACTCGTTTTTATTTCGTTGGGTTTGCTTTCTTCTTGCGAAGATAGCTTGAAGTTGGGTCAACTTGATGAGTCGAACTTCGAAACCCCAGAGCAAGCCATAGGTTATCTTATGGATGGCAACGGTAAGAACAATATGAGCTTAGTTGAGTTTCGCAATGAAGGCGAAATAGACATATATTTAGCACTTACCAACACCGCAGATCAAAATGCAACTGTTGCTATCAAATATGACAGCAAAGTCTTTGAAGATTACAACGCAGAGCATAACACAAATTTCGAACTACTCCCCGAAGGACTTGTAACGTTCGAGGGTGATTTGGAAATTGCGAAAGGTAGCAAGAAATCAGAAAAAATACTAGTGAAATTTATTACAGACGAAGCACTTGATTCTGATAAAACTTACGTAATACCTGTTAGCACTGAGCTTAAATCTGGCAACATAAAATTAGCAGAAAAACAATCTAATTTTTTGATTCTTGTAAAAGATTTCTCTGAAATTCCTACTGCAGATAAGTCAACTGGAATTAAGATTATTAGCTGCATGGAAGTGAATGATACAAACCCGCTAAACAACTTATGTTTTACATTGAAAAGTAACAATAAACCGTTGATTGATCAAGTTATTTTATTCTCTTCGAATATTAACTACAACAATGAAACGGGTGAGGTATATGTTTTTCATAATCCAAGTGTGACGCACATACTTAATAATAGAGATAAATATATAAAGCCTTTACAAGATAGAGGAATAAAAGTTATATTGAGTATACTAGGAAATCATGACCGCTCTGGAGTTGGAAACTTATCTGACGAAACAGCTAAAGTATTTGCACAAGAACTAAAAGCTGTATGCGATGCTTACAAATTAGATGGTGTGTTTTTCGATGATGAGTATTCTTCCTATCAAAACCCACCACCTCCTGGATTTGTTTCTCCATCAAATGATGCAGCATCTCGTCTAGTTTATGAAACAAAGATGGCAATGCCTGATAAACTTGTACAAGTATACGTATTAAGTAGAACAAATTCTTTAGTTACTATAGATGGAAAACAACCTGGTGAATATATAGATTATGGCATCCATGATTATGGACGTGGTACAGATATGAGTTCAAGATATCCTGGATTAAGTAAAGATGGAATGGCACTTTATTCTCAGGAATTTCATAATGAATATTTTACATCAAGATATAATTTACGGGATTTACGTAATAATGGATATGGGGCACATATGATCTTTGCAATGGATCCACTTAGATCAAATTATTCTCGTCAAAGAACTGCAATGCAAATGATTGCAGAAGAACTTTTCGATGATGAACTAGTTGTTGATAATAATTTCTATAGAAAAGATTGGTAATAGACGATATTAATTTAACACTTTAAATAGATATATAAATGAAAACTAAATATAAAAACTTATTATGGATCTTAGCTATATCCTTAATCACACTAGGGTTTAGTAGCTGTAGTTCGGATGATGATGATGATGTTTTAATTGTAGAGGAGTCATCAAATCTTACTTTAGCAGAAACGGATGTTAGAGTTGTAGTTGGCGTAACGACTACCGTAGATATTATAGAGGGTAATGGTGATTACACAGCATTTTCTTTAAACGAAGATATTGCAACAGTTGAACTAGTTGATAACAAAATAAATATCAACGCACTTACTAATGGCAGAACAGCAATAGTAGTCTCTGATAAGAACAACAATTACAAAAGTATTGCTATGGTATCATTCTACGAAGAGATTATATTAACAGAGCAAAATGTTGAGTTCAAAATGCGTGTTGGCAATAATGGCACAAAAAAAGTAACTGTTCTTGGTGGAAATGGCGGCTATATGGCAACCTCCGAAGATCCTAATATAGCAAGTGTCAGCGTTGATAAAAATGAAATTATTATTGTTGGCAAAAAAGAGGGTACGGTAAACATTACTATCGTGGATCAACTCGATGTTGAAACAATAATAACTGTCACAGTTATAACGACTACAAAAGCTTATGAAGGCGAAGAGTTAGAGGAGTTATTAAATGACTCATCGGAAAGATTTTTCTTTGATGGCTCGTATTCATCTAATACTCCAATAAATACAGTAGAAGGTGAGTATAGTGTATATGGCTGGGATTATTTCGGCTATTCTTATCAAAAAGTTTATTTCAAAGGAGATAAAAGTGTTGGAAAGAAAACAGAAGCTCTATTTACTTTCAACGATTGGTGGACACCCATTTATGACAGAGAACCAATAGAATTTGAAATTGTAAAGAATGACGGTACACTCATTTGGGCTATATTCTCATTTATTAAAGATGAGAAATTATTCTATGGTCATTTTGTAAGACCAGTATAACAAGATCTAGCTACTATTCAATTATTCACAATTGGATAGATATTTCATATAAAACGAGCTCATTTCGATTGAAATAAGCTCGTTTTTATTTTTGCTCTCTTTTAAGTAACTATACTCTTTATATACCTATATTATTAAC
>JAAZCL010000072.1 GCA_012513315.1 Bacteroidales bacterium
AGTCAGAACTGTGCCGATATTGATTTGCTTAACAATGAAGATCGCGATGAAATTTTAGGAATGACAAAAATACCAACTGATGGTAATTTGTTGGAGGATTGCTTTGAGGCATACAAATCAGAGTGGAGACGAATGTTCTTCCAGCTTCACCGCAACGAAGAAGAGCTGAATCGTCAGTTTATTGAAATATACGGCCTCCAGGATGAGCTGACACCCGACGTGCCACTGGAAGAGATCACGATACTACAAGAAGAGACAGGTATTGAAAATGGTGAGTTAGTATTCTATGCAAACAAAGTGATGGAGCAGTTTGTGAGCTATGCTGTTGGTTGTATGTTTGGTCGTTACTCATTGGATAAGGAAGGATTAATCTTAGCGAATCAGGGAGAGACGTTGCAGGATTATTTCGATAAGATTGAGAAGTCAGAAGATGAGGTTAGCTTTATTCCAGATGAGGACAACATTATCCCTGTACTTGATGAAGAGTGGTTTGCCGATGATATTGTTGAGAAGTTTAACACATTCCTGAAAGCAAGCTTTGGAGAGGAGAATTTCCATGAGAACTTAAGATTTGTAGAGGAATCGCTTGGTAAGGATATTCGCAGGTATTTTACAAGAGATTTTTATAAGGATCATATTAAAAGGTACAAAAAGCGTCCTATTTACTGGATGTTTTCTTCACCTAAAGGGTATTTCAACGTGTTGATTTATATGCATCGTTATACTCAGGATACTGTAAGCAGGATTTTAAATTCATACCTGAGGGAATTTATAGATAAGCTCGAAAGGCAAAGAAAGCATCTGGAGCATGTAGAGGTTTCGGGCAGTACTGTTGATCAGAACAGGGCTCGAAAGGAGATTGAAAAGATTGATATCATGCTTAACGATTGTAAGGAGTACGAGCAGGAGATTCTTTATCCATTAGCAACAGAGCGTGTAGGGATTGACATTGATGATGGGGTGCTGGTGAATTATAATAAGATGGGTAGTGCTGTTGCAAAGGTGGCAGGTCTAAACGATAAGGACGCCAAGAAAAAAGTTAGGAAGTTTGATTGGATTGATACAAGCTTAATAAGGGATTAATGTTATGAGTAGAGTTCATGATAGTTTATCAAGGTTGTTTGAGCATCACAAGGTGATTATTTGGTATGATGAGACAGAGGATTTCCGTGATGATTGGGAGTCTCTTGAGCTTACTGGCATAAACAAGGTGACGGTGAATAATAATGAGTTTGCCGTAAAGCATTTGATCTATATCGAGAAGCCTGATGAGAGGTTTCTGCTTTATATTCCTTTCGCTCGTCCTGAAATAGAGGATAACTGGTTGCTTGACCTGGAGCTTTCAAACTACCTTTTCCATACTGATCGTGAGGCTATGATTCTTCAGGAGCTTGATTTACCCATATCACTTAGAGCTTGGCTTAAACCACACTTGGAGTTTTTTAAATCTAAAGAGCGGATAAAACATTTCAATCAGGTTAAACAGGAGAATGACGGTGAACATGAGCTATCGCTACGATTAGTACAGGTTGTTCTTGATGCAGAATCTATCATTCTTAATGACTTGGTTACCGAATATGCAGAGTTGTTTGCTTTTGACAAATCGGATGATAAAGAAAAAGAGCTTAATAGATTTGGGTTACAGAATATATTTTGGGATGAGGTGAAACGTCAGTATGAATATGAGAACAAAGGTGTTTCTATTTACAACCTCTTGCTGGAGATGTTTCAAAAGGATTTTTCACCTCTTTCCGACAAAGCTAATGTAAATCACAATGCAGAGGTTTTGGTGTCTAAATGGAAGGATAAAAAGAGTTTTGAAGATGCATTCAGGGAGCTGAGTAAAAGGGTTGAAAAAGACCTTAGAATCAAAGAGCTTTTGGATAAACTGACTCTTACAGAGATTGTAGATGATGACACCTTTGAAAGTATCGACAAGCAGATAATTATAGAATTGGCTGAGAGGATAGTATCCGGTTCAATTAGTTTATATGAACTGGAAAAGATTATTAAGAAGAGGCAGTCTAAGTTTTGGGTTTCTGAGTACTCTGCTTTTTATAACGCTCTGGAAACTGGTTTAAGGTTGATTGAGGGTGTAAAAACACAAGAAAACATTGAGGTTAAAGATTATAATGACGGTTTTAAACAGTATACCACTAAGTGGTATATCATAGATCAGTATTACAGGGAGTTTATACAGTATTATAGGGAGGTTAAACAAAATAGAGTACTATCATCATTATACGAATGGGTGCATAAGATTTACTCAAACAGCTGGTTGTTTAATCTTAGCAACAAGTGGCAAAAGTTTATTGATAGAA
>JAAZCL010000073.1 GCA_012513315.1 Bacteroidales bacterium
ATAAATGACTGACGAAAATAATAAGCTTCTTGTTGATTTAGAGGTGCGCATTAAACAGGTTTTGTTTCTATGCGATTCTTTAAAGGAAGAGAACATTAGATTAAAATCTGAAGTTACAACAACGAAAAAGCAAATAGACTTGGCAGTAAAAGATTTACACCAATTGAAAACAAAATATGATGGTTTGAAGACCGCCAGAACAATAACGGCGGCGTCGGTAGATGTTGATACTGCCAAATTAAAACTATCAAGGCTGGTGCGGGAAGTAGACAAGTGCATAAATTTATTAAAATAGATTTAAAAAATTTATGTTATGGGAGACGAAAAGTTTTTATTAACATTAGAGATAGCTGGCAGAAGGTATCCTTTAAAGATAAATAGATCTGAAGAAGAGGCTTTCAGAGCTGCTGAAAAAAAGATAAATATAAAGATAAACCAATACCGAGTTGCCCTAGGCGGAGAAAAGTCCAACTTGACAACACAAGATTTTGTGGCTATGACAGCCATCCAGGCATTGGCAGAGAATTTTACTCTCGGTGATAAGAATAATACGAAACCCTTTGAAGATAAGATTGATTCATTAATAAGTGATCTCGATAATTATCTGAAGATTTGAGCTTTTCTCAATATTTGTTTGAGAACAGATATACGCACCTAATACTTTCATCCCTATTTATAGGAATGTTGGTTTATAGGTGCTTTTTTTTGATATGTATATATATTAAATATAATAAACTTCTCTGAAGTAATTAAAATAAGTTTAGTTTTCAGAGTTGTACTTTTTAATCAATTAATAACAAGCAATATGAATATAGTTATAGGAATTATTGGTCTTATCATCGGAGCATTTGTTTCGTGGTATATGACTGGTAAGGCGGCTAATTCGCGAGCTCAAAAGATAATGAGTGACGCGGAAAAAGACGCTGAAGTTATAAAGAAAAAAATCTTACTGGAAGCAAAGGAGGAAACATTTGCTCTTAAAAATGAAGCAGAACAGCAAATCAATTCACGCACAGCTAAGTTACAATCTAATGAGAATAGGGTAAAACAAAGAGAGGTAAGTCTTAATCAAAAGCATGAAGAGCTAAATAAAAAGAGCCGTGAAGTAGAAGAGGTTAAATCTAATTTAGCAAATCAGCAGGAGTTTATAGAGAAAAAAGGGACTGAGCTCGAGCGCTTACACAGACAGTCTGTTGAGAAGCTAGAAACTATATCGGGTCTATCTGCCGAAGAGGCTAGAGAGAGACTTGTTGATTCTTTAAAAGATGAAGCAAAGAGTGATGCACAGTCATTCATAAATGATATAATAGATGAAGCAAAACTGACTGCAAATAAGGAGGCTAAACGAATTGTTATACAATCTATACAAAGAGTTGCAACAGAAACTTCAATTGAAAATGCAATTACTGTATTTCATATAGATTCAGATGAGATAAAGGGTAGAATTATTGGACGTGAAGGTCGTAATATACGTGCTCTTGAAGCAGCCACTGGAGTAGAAATTGTTGTTGACGATACACCAGAAGCGATTGTAATATCTGGCTTTGACCCGGTTAGGCGCGAAATTGCTCGTTTATCACTTCATCAACTTGTTGCCGATGGTCGTATTCACCCGGCACGCATAGAAGAAGTTGTTTCTAAGGTTAAGAAACAGATTGAAGATGAAATAGTAGAAACCGGTAAACGAACTGTTATAGATTTGGGTATACATGGTTTGCATCCTGAATTGGTTCGTATTGTTGGTAAAATGAAATATCGCTCATCTTATGGTCAGAACTTGCTTCAGCACTCTCGCGAAACAGCCAATCTTTGCGCTGTAATGGCTTCTGAGCTTGGATTGAATCCTAAGAAAGCCAAAAGAGCAGGGCTGTTGCATGATATTGGTAAAGTGCCTGACGATGAGCCGGAACTTCCACATGCTATATTAGGTATGAAGCTTGCTGAGAAGTATAAAGAAAAACCAGATATTTGTAATGCTATTGGTGCCCATCATGATGAGGTGGAGATGACAACCCTGCTGGCCCCAATTATTCAGGTATGTGATGCAATTTCAGGAGCTCGTCCTGGTGCTCGTAGAGAAATTGTTGAGGCTTATATTAAGCGATTAAAGGATCTTGAAGAACTAGCTCTTTCTTATCCTGGAGTTATAAAGACTTATGCCATTCAGGCGGGTCGTGAGCTAAGGGTGATAGTGGGTGCAGATAAGATTGATGATCAGGATACCGAAAAGCTATCTGATGAAATAGCACGTAAGATACAAACTGAAATGACTTATCCAGGTCAGGTTAAAATTACTGTAATACGTGAAACCAGAGCTGTAAGCTACGCTAAGTAGTATAAAGTTGTGATAAATAATAAAAGGAGCCCTAGAGCTCCTTTTATTGTTTTATAAACATTTGATATAACCTGATGTTACTTTTTTTTGTTTTTTAATATAGTATCTAGAGCATCACTTTTCACAGTTTTTTCAATCAAAAGTTCTTCATTGGAGCCGATTACTTTTCGTAGTTCTTTTTGCAATTGCTTAATTTCAAGTTCTTGATTATGTATTGTAGTTAGCAATGCATTTAACTCTTCATTGTCTACTGTGTCGGGGTACTGATCTTTTACTCGCTCTATGAAATCACTTAGAACGTTCATGTAGTTGCTGAATGCATCGTATGGCGACATATATGGGCTGAAATTACTTTGTCCGCTACCGAAATGTTTGGTTGACATATAGTAAAAATGATCGCTCGATTGAAGGTATAACCAATCCTGTTTTAATCTTCTATCGGAGCATAGTCTTACGCGTTCACCAATCTCATAAAGTGATTTTAAGGCACCTTGTTGAAGCTTGTTGCCTAGCCATGCACTTACGTCGCGTTCCTCGTCAGACCACGAGATATTGTTGGGAACAACCATTTCACCTATAGGTTTATTATTTTCTAACACTTCACTCGGTGTAGAAAATCCTATTCCTCTCTCAAAAGCAAAACGTGGCAAAGCTTTCATGAATTCAAAAATTCCTGTATGTGAGGGTTGCATATTTCCTAATACCTCGTAACTCATGAATAAATTAAATACCTCTTCTTCGGATGGTGTCTCTGCTATCCATCTAACAAACTTTTCGGCAGTCAAAGGGTATTCATTCCAACTATAATTTGAAAATCGATATGCCAAATCATCGCTAAAACGACTATTCTTTAGCAATAGCTTCATGTTGGGTTGTGATGATGCCTTGTATACATAGTTTGGACTTTTCCAGCCTAGTATATGTTTAGCTCCTTCGGTAATCATTTTGCGATATCCCATTTCATATACCATGTCAGCTATATCATCTGAGTAAATTAACTCGGTATTGCGTAGGACAGTTGGTTTTTGACCAAATAACAAATTAATTATTTCGGAATGATGTTCTACTTGCTTGCGAAACTCCACCGGATCGAATAAACTTGACAATGAGTGTGCGTATGTTTCGGTCAGAAATTCAACATTACCGGTTTTGCTCAGTTCTCTGAAACCATCAATTACCTCAGGGGCATAAATTTCCATTTGTTCAAGTGCTACCCCAGATATAGAAAATGCCACTTTAAATTTTCCCTTATACTGGTTTACCAAATCAAGCAGCATTCGATTTGCAGGTATATAAGATCTTGCAGCTATCTGCTGCATAATGTCTTCGTTAGAATAATCATCATAATAGTAGTGGTCTTTTCCGATATTAAAAAAACGATATCTTTTTAATCTGAAAGGTTGATGGATTTGAAAATAAAAACAAATTGTCTTCATATTTATTATTGGGTTATATTAAACAAATAGATAATATCTAAACTAAGCTGTCGTATATCTTACGTACTTTTAAACCGGCATCTTCCCATTTGATATTATCAACTTCAATTTTGCCTTCTATCTTTAAATGCTCTGCCATAGCAGGATATGTGCAAATAGAATAGATTGCATCTGCCATAGCATCCACATCCCAATAATCTGTTTTAATAACATTATTGAGAATTTCGGAGCAACCCGACTGATATGATATTATACTTGGAACATTACATTGCATTGCTTCGAGGGGAGATATTCCGAAAGGTTCAGATACAGATGGCATAACATATACATCACTTGATTTGAGCATTTCATAAACCTGTTTGCCTCTAAGGAATCCTGTGAAATGAAACTTATGAGCTATTCCTCTGTCGGCAACAAGACGAATCATTTGATCCATCATATCTCCACTGCCAGCCATAACAAATCTAATATGATCTGTTTTTTGTATGACCTGTGTTGCTGCATCAACAAAGAATTCTGGTCCTTTTTGCATAGTAATTCTACCTAAGAAGGTAACTACCTTTTCTTTTACACCTGAGATTCGTTCTATTGCTTCAATCTCATTGCTAAGAGGGTCAACTGCATTGTGCACCGTAGTAACTTTCCAAGGTGGTTGATGATAATTCTCAATCACGGTGTTACGTGTAAGATTACTAACACAGATAATATGATCGCAGTTGTCCATACCATCTTTTTCAATTCCATATACAACTGGGTTGGGCTTTCCTCGGCTTCGGTCGAATTCAGTTGCGTGAACATGAATTACCATTGGTTTACTGGTAACACTTTTGGCATGCAAACCAGCGGGGTAGGTTAGCCAGTCGTGCGAATGTATTACATCAAATTCATAATTACGAGCTATTACACCCGCAACAATAGAATAATTATTTGTTTCTTCGAGTATATTATTTGGATAGCGACCCGAGAATTCAATACATCCCAGGTCATTAGTATTCATATAACTAAAATCGGCATAGATGTTATTTCTTAGATCGAAGTATTCTTGTGGATCCATATAATCTTCAAGCCTATCACGCACTAAATCCATTGATACATCTTTCCAAACTACTGGAGTATTATTGGCTCCAATTATTTTCATGAAACTCTGATCTTCATCACCCCATGGTTTTGGTATAACAAAAATTGTTTCCATATCTTCCTGTTTCGACATGCCTTTTGTTAATCCAAAACTTGCCGTTCCAAGTCCCCCAAGAATATGCGGTGGAAACTCCCACCCAAACATCAATGCTTTCATCCGTATATATTTAGATAGTTATCTATTTCTTAATATCAATATTCTCACTACTGTATGAGTTTATTATTTTCTTA
>JAAZCL010000074.1 GCA_012513315.1 Bacteroidales bacterium
ACTTCACATCTATAAAGTAAACGATCTAATAGCGCAGTTGCTAAAACTTCATCATCCAAAGTCTGCGCCCATTCTGTAGGTGCTTTATTTGTTGTTATGATGATTGATGTCTTTTCATGTAAAGTATTAATGAGATTAAAGAAGCCATTTGCATCTTCTTTTTTCACTGGGAAAAGCATAATATCATCAATAGCAATCAGGTCTGCTCGTACAATTCTGTTATATGCACTCATTGCAGTAGGTGATATTTCTTTCATTTTGATGGTAGTTATAATCTCCCCCATTGTAAGCATATAGGCTTTGTAGCCTTGCTTGACGGCTTCATATATTAAGCCAGAAGCTATATAGGTTTTACCAGTTCCAGAAGGCCCCATCAGTATCACATTATAAGCCTGCTCCATCCAAAGCAATTCTCTTAACTCTTTCATTCTGCCAGGAGTTACACCATAGCTGAAGTTAAAGTCAAATTGCTGTAAATCGTGTTTGCTTGGCAAGTGAGCTGCACTTAATCGACGTTCATAATCTCTTTTATCTCGATTGATAACTTCTGATTCTAAGATTTGCAAAATAAATTCCAGGTAACTAGGTTTATTTTCCTGTGCTTTATGAACCATCTCTTCTAGATGGGTAGTTAGATAATATAGTCGCAACCGTGTAGCATACGATTTGAGAAGTTCTTTTTGTTTCATTGAAAAATGCTATTAAATACGTTTATATCTGTTTTCTGTGGTATCATCTCATTGATGTTAATTTTGTTGTTAGGAGAAGCCCCTATCATTTCAGGAGGTGTTTCGCTGTTCTGTTTTTGCAAGCTCTTTGCGACATCTATTAATACAGCAGCATTATAAACTCCCTTTTCTAAACAAAAAGAAAAAGATTTTTGCATCGTCTCCACAGAGAAGGCTAGAAGGTGCCGTTCAATAAGAGATAGGTTGTCCCGATAGTAGCGACTCTTATCACGTTGTAGTTTTTCTAAATATTCGTCCACTATGGTGCTTGCTCCTAAACTGTTTTTCACTTTGTCTTCCAATGCTTGAAGCGAAGAGGTAGTATCACGGCTATGAGAGCTGTTGCGCACCAGCTTTCCTTTCTCTAAGCTCAGAGTGTGGATAGCTAATGTTTTCCCGGTTTCCTTGTCAAATAAATGCACCTGATTATCATACAGATGGATATATACCAATGTATTGTGGCCATGATAAGTTCCGGTGGGAAGGGTGTAATAATTTCCTTTATAATTGATGGTATTATCCTTGCGCACATAGTATGCTTTCATCTCTACTTTGGGAGGTGTAGGGGTGCCCATATAAGGCTTCAGATAATGCTGTTCTTCTTTAAACACTTCTGCGGGGACAAGTTTTGTGCTTGCATGCACATTACCGTTGGCGGTTCTCTCAAGCCATTCATTGGCTTCTTTATTAAGGGAGTCGATATCAGTAAAAGTCCTGCCACGTAAAAAATTATACTTAATGTATTTTACTACATTCTCTATTTTACCTTTACTTTCAGGATCACTTTTACGACAGAAAACAGCTTCAAATCCTATTTCGTTAACAAACTGGCGAAAGCCGTGAGTTAGTATTAAGTCTCCTAGATTCTCAGTATGCAACAATACCTTATCTTGATCATAAAGTATCTTACTAGGGCTGCCACCATAAAACTTAAAAGCCATCTCATGGGCATAATTAGCAAGGGCAGTTGTGAAAGGATTAAGGCTGAAATAGACAAACTTTTGTCGTGAACGGCTCATAACCATAGCAAAAAAATAGACTTTTACGTGTCCATGTGATCTGCTCATATAACGTTCTCCAAAATCTACCTGTGCGTATCTTCCAAAAGGATCTTCTGGTTGCTTTTCATAGGGGCGATATCCCTGTTCAGGATTCTTGGGTAAGTTATATTTCTGACGCACATGTAACACATAGTTGTAAACTGTTTTAGGGTTTACAGAGGGAAAGCCCGGAAAGTGTTCCTTTAAGTGATCATGAACTTGACTACTTGACAGATAAGGGTGTGCAGATAGTTCATCACGGATATAATTCTCATATGAACCTAATTTGTATTTATAGGCTCTACGATAGCTATTGCTAGCGATGTACTGAGACTCACTCATGGATAAATAACGGGCTACTGTATCACGATGGATTCCTAACTCACGAGATATTTGGCTCTTATTAAGGCCAAATGATTTAAATTCTCTAACTTTGTTCCACATTACTAATTTCTTTAGCGAGGAAGAGGTAATTATAGCATTCATTTTTTCTTTTTAAGTTTTGCAACTACAAAGAAAAGATATGAATGCTATTTTTGTATCAAAACTGCTGGTTTTACTTTGCCATTTTTTGACGGTTCAAAGTTACCGATTACAGCATCACAGAACCCAATGTGAAAGTGAAAATACACCGTATTAAAAAC
>JAAZCL010000075.1 GCA_012513315.1 Bacteroidales bacterium
GCCAATTGAAATTGAAATGGAACACGGTAAAGTAGCTGTTTGTGCAATTAAACATGTGCGACTTGTAAAAAAAGAGGATATAGAATCTAGTGCAAAGGAATTGATATCATCAATTAATAAACAAGTTTAATTCTTGTAAACCACAAAGTGATAAACATAATTATCGGAGAAAATTAGAAAACCTAGACTCAACGCATATAATAAACAACCCCAAATCGAAAGCCACTTTCTAAAGCCCTTTGGTGATATCCTTCTTTTTGGAAAGGAATCAGACTATGAATTTTGGAATAGGGATTAACAAACACGCCTATCGGAGTATTTTTAATATCGTATTTTGCACCCACACCAATAATTGCACCAATTCCTGTTTGGCTGTCCAAATGGTTCTCTTTTTCTGTATCTATCCCTAATGATAATCCACCATTTAAAAAGAAGTATTTAAAAAATGTCCATCTAATTGTCACTGGTATATCTATTACTGTATTCAACACTTCATAGGGGGCCGGACCATCGGGTCCGAGTGATGCATTGCTGAAAATGTAACTGTACTTATTAAACAAGATACCTGTTTCAAACTCAATTCTTTCTGTAACTGGTCGAAGGTAAGTGATTCCTATTGAATAATATCCATTGCTTGCATAATCTCCTCCACCTATAATGTCACTTGAGTAGATAGCATCATTACTTCCTAAACCGCCGTAGGTTAAGCCAATCGTTCCTTTTGAGCTAGAAAAAATTGATTGAGCACATACATTGTTATGTACGAACTGAAAAGTTGTAATTAGCAGCCCGATTAAAAAGTAATGAGATATTTGTTTCATGGGATTTATTATTTAAATATGTTGGTGTTTATAATTATTTCATTGTTAGTTTAATCATTAAAATCTGGCTTTATATAATAGGCGCAAGTTACTCATAAATGGCAATATTTAGTACGAAGTTCGGAGTTATTAAAGCCTTAACTTGCTCTTACCTTCTCCTTACAAACTCCTTTTATTAGAGATAAAGATAAGGAGTTGGTCAGAAATTGGCAGGAATTTGGTCAGGAGTTAGTATCGAGAATCCATTTAACATTATTCAACCTCAACAACTCTTTTTGTAATTGCTGCACTCCCTAAGATACCTGTTCCATTTTCTATATTAGAAAAAATTTGAATGGATTCCATAAATGGGTTTTCATCATTATTATTGTATGCGTTACGAGTCTTCAGATACATAAAATACTCGTAAGAAAGCTGTTGTACTTCTATATGATAAACTACTCGGTCTGGAAATGAATACCGATGTTCAAATTCTATATATTGAGGAAGGAATTTTACTTCTTTCAAATTGCGATCAGTAAAAGTTAAATTGTAAGTTGAGCCATTAAAAAGCACATCAGTAAAAATGTCATAACCGTTAGATTGTCCTTCTATCCCAAAAAAATCATCAGAAATATCTGCATCAAAAACAGCATCGGTGAAACTTGAAAGATAAGATCGTTGAGTGTTTTCAGAGTAATGCTCGACTTTAAGGACGTTTATGCGGTAGTAATTCTTTTCCTTTCCATTGTCGGTTATTGGTAGTTTAAATTTTATATCTTGATATACTGCAACACCAATTTCTATTGGACCATCATAATTCCATTGCTGCTCTTTGTATTCACTGTAGTTTTTCTCAGTGGTTATTTCACCGATATGAGGCTTTGAAGGTATTGTTGCACTTGCAGTTACTACAGGTAGTCCGTTTACAGTTGCTTTAAGCTCAACTCTATCACCACTTTTAAAAATATAATCAGTTGTGTAATTGCCATTTCCGGTATGTTCCATTTGTTCAGTATGCTCTCCCGAAGTGAGTACAACATCGGCATCTTCAATAATTGGGAAACCTCTTGAGTTATCTAAAAAGAAACGAGATTTGGAGAGATGAATGCTGAAGGTTGTATCTGGCATCAATACACCATTGAGAGTTATAATAGGTTCTGCTTTAGAGCTGTTGAATTCAATCTCTTTTTCGCAAGAAATCATTAATAGAAAAAAGAAAAGGAGGAGTATATATTTGGTTTTCATAATCTCATTAAAATTTAATGGTATAACTAACTGAAGGAATTATTGGGAATAATGTAACCTGTTTTAATACATCTCGAGTATCAACATCGCCAGTTTCTAGGTCATAACTTGATTCATTGGAAGGATATACCATAAAAGGGTTCATTTGATTATAAGCATTATAGATGCTAAAATTCCATGTGCGCATTCCCCATCGTTTTTGTTTATGGAAATTAATTTCCAAATCTAAACGGTGATAAGCATTGAGTCGATAATTATTTCGTGAATTGATATAAGGCAGCTTGTTTTCATGCCACATTTGTTCTGTTTGCGGAACAGAGAGAGGGTTGTTATATTGCATAGCAAGAGTCCCAGTGCTTCCCGTAGAGTAAACCCAGCTTGCAGAAACATCAATTCGGTCAGAAAATTTGTGACTCATGGTAATGCTTACGTCATGCCTTCGGTCATATTTTGCGGGAAACTCTCTCCCATAATTAATCTCTTGTCCCGGTCTATTGAATAACCGAGTGCTTTTTGCCCAGGTATATCCAATCCAACCGGTTGTTTTACCAAATGAGCGTTGCAAAAGAATCTCTATTCCATATGCATTACCGTCTCCCATACTTACTTTTTCTTCCCACTCAGAAGATGAGCCCATAAAAGAAGCACCATCTTTATATTCAATAAGATTATGCATGGTTTTCCAATATCCTTCTACAGAAACATCCGCAATATCTCTCCATCGCCAGAAA
>JAAZCL010000076.1 GCA_012513315.1 Bacteroidales bacterium
CGATAGATTTGATAGAGGGAGGCTTTCACATTATCAATGAGAGAATTTATCTCATCCACTTCTTTGGCTCGTCCCATTGCCTTGCTTGCTTTCACATCCCAATGCTCTGGTAGGATGTCCATTTTCATGTTGAAGCGCGATTCTTTACCATCAACTGTAATACGGCACATTAAAGGGGTACGACCATCTTTCTTTTGCTTGTCTCTTTTGAGGAAAAAGAGCACTCTAAATGTACTTTTCATAAACTCATTTTGTTAATTGCACTTGAATGCAAAGTTGAACATAAACAATTAAAAATGAGAATTATGCACTACGCCAAATCACGACAACTGGGTGCCAAATTCAGCCAATTCGTACCCCTTTTTTGAAAAATCAAAAGGGGGTACGAATTAGGAAATATATAGAGTCTATTTTTGTCTTTGGAATGTCTTTTGTGGTACGCCACAAAGCATAAAAAAACCCTACAATATGCTGATATTGTAGGGTTTGTCTTAGTTTTGGCTTTTGTTGTCTTAGCCTCTAGCGGTATGGACGGGACTCGAACCCGCGACCCCCTGCGTGACAGGCAGGTATTCTAACCAACTGAACTACCACACCATTGGTTTTGCAATTCTGAAACATATTGTACTATACATCTAAGAATCTCTATTCTTTGTTAGCACTGTTTCATTTAGCGAGTGCAAAGATAGGGATATTTTCAGAATTGCAAAACTTTTGAGTATATTTTTTAGTAAAAATAATTATTTCAACCATTCATCAAACCAACGGAAGAACTCTCTTTGGAATAGTATGCCGTTTTGCGGTTTTGCTATCCAGTGATTCTCATCGGGATAGATGAGCATTCGTGATGGAATTCCTTTTAATTGTGCGGCATTAAATGCCATCATTCCTTGTGAGGCAAGGATGCGGTAGTCATACTCTCCATGAGATATCATTATTGGTGTATTCCACTTATCTACAAATTGATGGGGTGAATTGGCATAAGTGTTTTGTGCTACTGCATTAGATTTATCCCAAAATGGTCCACCCATATCCCAGTTGGCAAAGAATAGTTCTTCGGTTTCTAGATATTGAGCTTCGGTATTGAAAATACCCGCATGTGAAAAGAATGCTTTGAAACGATTATTATGGTTACCGGCAAGCCAATATACTGAGAAACCTCCATAACTGGCTCCTGTGGCTCCTAATCTATTTTCATCTACAAATGGTTCTTTGGCCAGGGCATCTATTGCAGATAAATAATCTTTCATATTCTGACCACCATAATCTCCACTTATCTGTTCTAACCATTCAGAGCCAAAACCCGGTACTCCACGGCGATTTGGAGCTACAACAATGTATCCGTTTGCGGCCATCATCTGAGGGTTCCAACGGTACGACCAGTACTGATCGAGCGTGCTTTGTGGTCCTCCCTGACAGTATAATAGTGCGGGGTATTTCTTTGTAGGATCGAAGTTAGGAGGGTAAACTACCCATGTGAGCATCTGTTTTTTGTCGGTAGTTTCTATCCATCGCTCTTCTATCTCTCCCATTTGTAGCTGAGTGAGTATATGGCTATTTTCGAAAGATAGCTCTGTTGATTCACCTGTATTTTTATTCACACTATATATCTCTGTTGGTTGAGACATTGATTGTCTAGTGGCAATAAATCCATCTGCACCTAAAGATAACGATACATAATTGTGTTTGCCTTCGGTTAGCTTTTTAATCTCTTTGGTTGATAGATCTATATGGTAAATTTGACTAGTTCCGGCACCCGATGACAACATATAGATTGTATTATTGTCTTCTCCCCATATAAAGCTGTCGGTGTTATTATCAAACTCTTCTGTGATGTATGTTTTCTCACCTGTAGATATATTCATTATAAACAATCTATTCTTATCGGCCTCATAGCCATCTCTTTCCATACTTTGCCAAGCCAACATAGTTCCATCGGGAGAGAAATGTGGATTAATATCGTAACCCATCATTCCTTCTGTCATATTTGTTGTCTCACCAGTTTCGATATTGTAAAAATAGATGTCGGAGTTGGTTGAAACTGCGTATTCCTTTCCTGTTTTCTTACGTGATGTATATGCAATAGTTTTGCTGTCGGGACTCCATGCAAGTTGCTCCATTCCTCCAAAAGGAGCTAAAGGAGATTCGTAAAGTTCACCTTCCATTATATCTTTTATATTAGACAAGCTACTACCGTTTAAATCGGCAATAAAAGGATGTGGAACACTTTCTACCCAATGGTCCCAGTGCTTATACATTAGGTCATCAACAATTCTGCCCGAAGCTTGTGGTAAATCTGTATATCTATCGGGGGCAGTTTCTATACTCTTTACATCCTTCACAAACAGCACCTTCTTTCCATCTGGCGACATGCTAAATCCGTTTATGCCACCATCAATATTTGATATTTGAGTCATGCCTCCTCCATCAGGATTCATACTCCATATTTGAGAAGTGCCTGTTTCATTGCCAAGGAATGCAATTTTATCTCCATCATTAATCCAAACTGGATTGGTTTCGCGGTTATTAGTTATTGTGAGCTGCTTTTTCTCTGTACCATCGCTATTCATAACAAACAGCTCTGAATTTGTTTTATTATCTTGGATGCTTACATAGGTAACTTGATATATAAATCGCGATTTGTCTGGTGATACCTCTACATCTCCTACTCTACCAAAACTGTAAAGCACTTCGGGAGACATTATTCCGTTCTCTACTGTAGGATTTGCTTTACCAATTATTTCACCCATATCTTTATTACTCTTCTCTGCTGAAACATCCGATGCATTGTTGCATGACAATAAGCTTCCGCTTAAAATAATTGCCATAAATATTAATTTCCTTTTCATTTTTAGTTTTAAAATCGATCAGTTATTAGTTATTTTGCCATCAATCATGTGAATTGTTCTATCAGTAATTGAGGCTAGTTGTTCGTCGTGAGTAACAATAACAAATGTTTGGTTAAGCCTGTCTCGCAAATCAAAGAATAAGCGATGGAGATCCTCTTTATTATCACTGTCTAGGCTACCCGAAGGTTCATCTGCAAACACAACCAAAGGGTCGTTTATGAGCGCTCTGGCCACGGCCACCCTTTGTCTTTCGCCCCCTGAAAGTTCTGCTGGCTTATGCTCCATGCGATCTGAGAGACCCATCATATTTAGCAAATCTAAAGCCTTCTTCTCTGCAGCAGAATGCTTGACTTTACCAATGAGTGCTGGAATAATTACATTTTCAAGAGCTGTGAACTCAGGCAATAATTGATGAAACTGAAACACAAACCCGATGTTTTTATTTCGGAAATCGGAAAGTTTTTTTTCGCTAAGTTTACTAAGCTCATTGCTATCTATGTAAATCTTGCCAGAATTAGACTTTTCTAATGTACCCATAATCATAAGTAGTGTGGTTTTGCCTGCTCCACTGGGTCCTACTATAGAAACAATTTCTCCTTTTTTTACTTCCAAGTCTATTCCTTTAAGGACTTGTAGTTGGCCAAAGCTTTTAAAAACATTTTCAACTTTTATCATTAGTCAAGTTCTACTTTTGTATTAATATAAATTTATAGCACGAAGTTAGTAAAATTTGACTCTTTATGTATAATTAACGAGTTGAAATATCTGAAAATTGAGAAGCTCTGCTATATTTGTGATATGGATAGTTTACATCAAATGCGGCAAGAGTACGCTGCCGGTAGTCTTAATGAGACCAATATGCCTCATAATCCTATGGAGGTGTTTAATGTGTGGCTAGATTTTGCTATAAATTCGGGGCTTACAGAACCAAACGCTATGACCGTTGCTACTGCTACCGCAGATGGTAAACCTTCGGCTCGCGTTGTATTACTTAAGGAAGTAAACGACAACGGTTTTGTATTCTTTACCAATTATATGAGCAGAAAGGGAAGAGAGCTTATTGTTAACCCCGAAGTTGCAATAGTATTTGACTGGCACAACCTTGAACGTCAGGTGCGTGTGGAGGGAAGGGCTGAGAAACTTTCGGCAGAAGAATCAGAGGCGTATTTTAATGAACGACCTGAAGATGCTAAAATTGGTGCTTGGGCATCACCTCAAAGTAAAATTGTAAAAGATAGAGAGGAGCTTGAAAAGCATCTGGAAGAAATTGAAGAACAGTTTGAGGATATGCCGGTTCATCGTCCCAGCCATTGGGGTGGATATCTGATAAGACCGTCTGTTATTGAATTTTGGCAAGGGAGACCTAGCAGAATGCACGACCGAATAGTATATTACAAAACAGAAGATGGTTGGACTATGCACCGACTGGCACCTTAAATAATTTTATTTTTAGGTGTTGTTGCTACAAACTCTTTAAGATATAAGGGTTCGAAGTATGCGCTGTCAACAAAATCTTTTTCGCTGAATGCTTTTTCGGCTAAAACACCCATTGCGCTTGCAAGTGGATGTATATCTTCAATAAAGATAGCATTGGGATGTATGATTACTTCTTTACATTTTTCGGATCCATTGCCAAAAAATGCCACTTTGTTTGAACTTAACAGATTGAGATAGCTATTTGCGTCAACAATGTCGGCAGCGGTATTACGTATTACATTTAATGATGTATCAAAAATAGTGGCATAAACTTCCATTCGTCGGGCATCTATCATGGGGCAAAGCAAAGTGCCTTTATTTACTTTATCTTTAATAATGGATGCCATAATATATGGAGTGGGTATAGCAATCATTGGTATATCCAAACCGTAGCTTAACCCTTTTGCTTCAGAAACTCCAATACGCAGGCCTGTATATGAACCAGGACCGTTACTTATGGCTATTGCATCTAATTTTAAATTGCTACTCCTTACTTGATTCATAATGTCATGCACAAATACTCCAAGAAGAGTTGAGTGCGACTGTCCTTCGTTGCTTTCTTTGTTTATTATTACTTCTCCGTCTTGTAATAGAGCGCAAGAACATACAGGTGTTGCTGTTTCAATAGAAAGTATTATTGCCATTTGATAGTTTAAAAAAAAGTGCGGGACAAAATTACTAAAATAGAAGCATAAAAAAAACTGCAACTCAAAAGAGCTGCAGTTTTAATTTCATTGAACCTATAAAGATTAATATCTGTTTCTGTCACGATTGCCGTAACCACCACGGTTACCGCCACCACCACCAGTTCTTTCTGTACGGGGACGAGCAACAGATACAGATAACGTACGTCCGTCATATTCTGCATCGTTTAATTCTTCGATGGCACGTTGTCCATCTTCTTCAGTCGCCATTTCTACAAAGCCATAGCCTTTAGAACGACGAGTTTCGCGGTCGGAGATAATTTTCGCTGAGGATACTTCACCATACTCCTCAAACAGTTCTTTTAAATCGGCGTCAGTAATCTGATAACTTAAGCCAGCTACAAAAATGTTCATGTAAAATAATAATATTTAAATAAATAATTGCGCAGAAGTTTATAAAAAGAGGAGTTAGGAAATGACTTTACAAGTGTGAAGTAACTAAATAACGACCTGCTGTTAATACTTATGCCTGACAAAGATAGATATAAATCAATTACGACAAAACTTTTAGTAATAAATATTTAAAATAATGCTACTTTTATGAAAATATCAGTATTCCATACCTTTATTAATATTTTTAAGTTATATTTGTTGATGTCTTTAAAGAAAAAAACATGGCACAGAGTACTAAAAAAAACTTTATTCTTGATACTAATGTGATTCTTCACGATTATGATGCTATTAATAATTTCGAAGAAAATGATATCTATATTCCTTTTATAGTATTAGAGGAGCTAGATAAGTTTAAGAAAGGTAACGAACAGATTAATTTTAATGCGAGGGCTTTTGTAAGAGAGCTTGATCTTATATCTGATGACCAGATGTTTACCAAAGGGGTCGATCTGGGAGTTGGTAAGGGAAACCTATTTGTAGTGAACGCATCACCCGATAATAAAAAGATTACCGATGCATTTCCTGAGAAATCGCCAGACAACCGTATACTTTCAGTGGTTTCGGAAATAGGTGAGAAGAAACCAGGTGTAAAAACTATTTTAGTTACTAAAGATATAAACCTAAGAATGAAGGCGCGTTCACTTGGTTTGCTTGCCGAAGATTATATCAATGATAAGGTTACTGATATAGACATTTTTGAAATTGGTGAACTGGTATTTGAGGGGATAGATCCAGATCTTATTGATAAGATATATGCACAAAATAGTGTAGATATAGATGAGTTTAATCTCGATACTCAATTGAATCCAAATCAATGTTTTATTCTTAAAAGTGATAGAAATAGTGTTTTAGCCAGGTTCAATCCGTTTACACAAAAAATAAAGAAGGTTGAAAAAGAGGCAAACTTTGGTATACATGCAAGGAATGCTGAACAGACATTTGCATTTGAAATATTGAATGATCCGGATATTAAACTGGTAGGACTAACTGGTAAAGCTGGCACTGGAAAAACCTTATTAGCGCTGGCTGCTGCATTAAAGCAGCACAGGGTATATAGTCATATATTGCTAGCAAGGCCCATTGTATCGCTTTCGAATAAAGATTTAGGGTATTTGCCGGGAGATGAAAAACAGAAAATTGCTCCTTACATGCAACCATTATTTGACAATCTCAATGTTATTAAATCGCAATTAGGTCAAAACAGTTCAGAACTGAAACTTATTGAAGAGTTGCAACAATCGGGAAGGTTTGAAATTGAAGCTCTGGCGTATATCAGGGGTAGAAGTTTAACCGATACTTTCTGCATTATTGATGAGGCTCAAAACCTTACTCCACATGAAGTGAAGACAATTATAACACGTGCGGGTGAAAACACTAAAATGGTGTTTACGGGTGACTTGCAACAAATTGACTCTCCTTATCTTGATATGCAGTCTAATGGTTTGGCATATATGATAGACAAGATGAACAAGCAAAACTTATTTGGTCATGTCAACTTAGTTAAGGGAGAGCGAAGTGAATTATCGGAGCTTGCAAGCAATCTACTTTAGAGTTTTTCGAATAAGATTCTTGCCCTGCAAACAACGCCCTTATCGCGACTAATGATAGAAAAGTAAAAGTCGCCAGGAGCAACTTCCTCTCGGTGCACTTTACCTTTATCGTCTATTGTGAGTTCTTTTAAAAAGTTGATTTCAAATCGGCGTATCTTGTGTGAGCGATAGAAATCGAGTGAAAAACAATCTGATATCCACTGAACATAATAAAGACTATTGGCATGATTGTTAACATCAATCTTGCTATATCTGACCGTAAAGCTATTAGCAATCTCTCCTTCAGTGCTACCAATTCTTTCGGGCTCACCTATGGGCGTAGATTTGGAAATTACAAAATCTTGTATTGAAGGAATAGAATTAAGTGGTACACCGCGACGAGTATTCATATCCATAACTGCCCACGATGATGCTGCATATCCAATAACTTCTTGGTTAGAGTCGGTGATTTCAAAATTACGGCTAGTGAATGCTGCTCCAACTTTCTCTACCCATGTTTCTATAGATATTGAATCATTTTCTGTGGGCATTCTATCCATTTCGATAACCAACCTGGATAATACCCATGTATATCCTTTTGCCAGCAAATTCAATATCCCAAAACCATTTTCATCTGCATTTTTACCTGCAGTGATTAAAATAAAATTGGTTAATGATGTAAGTGAAACTTTTCTTCTAAAATCTATATCCTGCGCCTCGATATTGTATTGAAAATTATTTTTAGTGCTCATCTGTTTATTTTCAAATAATAAGTTTAACATCAAAGATATGAAAAATTGACTTACCTGTATAATGATATTGCTTTTTAGATGATTAGCATTGAAGTAATGAAATCGGAAAATCAATAAATAATGATTATCTTTGTTTGACAGATAAAAACCATATAATTCACCTCTTAATATGCTATCAATTAAAGAATTATACAGAATAGGCAATGGCCCATCAAGCAGTCACACCATGGGTCCTAAAAAGGCTGCAGAATTGTTTAAGGGCGAGTTTCCTCAAGCTGGCAGGTTTAATATCACTCTTTACGGTAGCTTAGCTGCTACTGGAAAAGGGCACCTTACTGATCAGGCATTACTTAGTGTGCTTGAGCCAGTTGCACCTACAACAATTGAGTGGATGCCAAAAACATTTCTTCCATTTCATCCTAATGCTTTAAAGCTTGAAGCTTATGATAACAACAATAATCTCTTGAATTCACGCACACTATATAGTGTTGGCGGAGGGGCTCTGTCTGACGGTGAAAAGATTATTGTTGTATCCAGTACTGAGGATAAACATATTTACCCGATGTCTAACATGACAGAGATAATGGAGTGGTGCGAAAGAACAGGAAAGAGTTACTGGGAATATGTTGAGGAGTGTGAGGATAGCGATATTTGGGATTATCTTGATGAGGTATGGAAGGTAATGAAGAAGGCTATTAAGAGAGGACTTGATAATGAGGGAGTGCTACCAGGTCCTTTAAGCCTGCACCGAAAAGCTGCGAGCTATTACATCAAAGCAAAAGGACACAGAGACTCATTAAAGTCTAGAGGATTAATTTTTGCTTATGCTCTTGCTGTTTCTGAAGAGAATGCATCTGGGGGAGAAATTGTTACAGCTCCAACATGTGGTTCGTGTGGAGTAATTCCTGCTGTTTTATATCACCTAGAAAAGAGTAGAGACTTTAGCAAAAACAGAATGCTTAGAGCTTTAGCAACAGCGGGCTTATTTGGCAATATTGTGAAAAAGAATGCCTCTATCTCGGGTGCAGAAGTAGGTTGCCAGGGTGAAATTGGTGTTGCCTGTGCTATGGCTGCTGCAGCTGCAAGTCAACTCTTTGGAGGAAGCCCAGCTCAAATAGAGTATGCTGCAGAGATGGGCCTGGAGCATCATCTTGGAATGACTTGCGACCCAGTGTGCGGATTAGTGCAAATTCCTTGTATTGAGCGTAATGCTATTGCAGCAGCACGTGCCTTGGATGCTAATCTTTACTCCTCTTTTACAGATGGTATCCACCGAGTTTCTTTTGATAGGGTTGTGGCTGTAATGAAACAAACTGGACACGACTTACCATCGCTTTATAAAGAAACAAGTGAAGGTGGATTAGCAAAAGGTCATAAGTTTACATGATAAGCACAAAACTCTGCTTTAAAAGTATAATTTATTTGACATTCTACCGTTATAGTGATGGTATTACGTAATTATCCAACTAAATTAAAATGATTGATTATATTAAAGGAGAAGTAGCTGAGATTTCTCCAACGTCGGCAACCCTTGAGACAAATGGTATAGGGTATCAGATGAATATCTCGCTTAACACATACGGTGCTATTAATGATAAACCGAGTGCAAAACTTTATGTTTATGAGTCTATTCGTGAAGATACATATCAACTGTTTGGATTCATGGATAAGCATGAACGTGAGCTTTTTATGATGCTGATAAGTGTTTCGGGTGTAGGTCCAAGCACGGCAAGAGTAATTTTATCTTCACTTAGTTCAAGCGAATTAGAGAGCGCTATTGCATCAGAGAATGCTACTTTATTGCAAACAGTAAAAGGGATTGGAGCAAAAACAGCCCAGCGCATTATTGTTGACTTGAAGGATAAGATAAAATTTACTGATGATAGCGGAACTTTAGTATCTCCTAAGGGCATTACTCTTACAAATACAGGTCATGAAGCGGTCTCGGCTCTTGTGATGCTGGGTTTTGTAAAAAATGCTTCTCAAAAAGTTGTATCTAAACTAATAAAAGAAACTCCTTCATTGCCAGTTGAAGCAATTATAAAGGAGGCTTTAAAAAGATTATAGAAGAGATCAAAAAAACAGTTGGCGGTTACGTAATATTCATATAAACACTGCTATAATACTGTTTAATTATTGATTCTCTGAAAAATTTACTCTACATATCTCAATTATTTCTTCTATTTATGTTAAATGGAAGCGGATATTTTACGTTTCCACTTGAATCAATTATTACTAAATCTTTACCTACTACAAGCGACTCTTTAAGAATTGTACCATCGATATTACCCGATACTAGTGCATTTGAACCAGATGATAGTTTTAAGTATGAATCTATATTACCCGACACAAATATACTTGAATCAGTGGATAGGATTAAGTATGAATCGAGATTAATAAACAATACAGAGGACCTTTATTTAAAACAACCCATCAATCTTTATAGTCCACCTAATATAAATACTGTAGTTAGATACGACTATAATAGTAATAGGTATGTTTTTGAAAACAGAATTGCAAGTAATATTATTTCTACTCCTTTTTCAATGTCTTCTGAAGAATATAGAGAATACAGAAAACGTGAAGATCAGATTAGTTTTTTTAGAAACAGAAATTCACTTTTAAATCAAGAGCCTCATTATCCTCAACGATTTACTCTTCCAAACAGAAGCAATAAAAAAGAACCACTGGAGTCTATATTTGGTCCTGGCGGTGTAGATATTACCACAAGTGGATATATTGAAGTATCCGCAGGAATTAAACACAATGTTTTTAATAACCCCACCCTCCCTCAGAGAGCCAGAAGGAGAAGTATATTCAATTTCGACCAAGATATAAATATGACAATGAATGCCAAGGTTGGGAATAGGGTTAATTTCGACATTAATTATAATAGTGATGCTTCATTCGATTTAGATGCGAGGCAAATTAAATTGTCTTATAAAGGTGATGAGGATGATATTATTAGAAATATTGAGGCTGGCAATGTGAGCATGACAACAACAAATTCACTTATAAATACTGGTGATGCATTATTTGGCGTTAAAAGTGACTTCCAGTTTGGCGACTTGCAAATTAATACCGTATTCTCACGGCAATTATCGGAAACTCAACCGTTCCTCGCTAATGAAGGTCCTTCAACATATACTTTCCAAATTGATGCAGACCAATATGACGAGAACAGACATTTCTTTTTGGGTCACTATTTTAGGGAGGCTTATGATAACGCTTTGAGTAAATTGCCTTATGTGCAGTCAAAGGTTTCGATTAACCGAATTGAGGTGTGGGTTACAAATAAAAGGGGAGATTATAATCAGGTAAGAAACATTTTAGCATTGGCAGACTTAGGTGAAAATGAGAATATTGGCAACGACTTGTGGTTTCCCCAAGGTGAAACGGTGGTAACAAATAATAGAGCCAACTCGATGTATGAAGAGTTAATATCTACCTACTCGGGAGCTAGAAACATTAGTAATATTGAGAATATATTTCCCTCAACAATGGTGTTGGGGCAAGATTATGAGAAGCTTGAGAATGCTCGCTTACTGAGTAGTAATGAATATAAATTTCAACCTCAATTGGGCTATCTTTCATTAAATTTTCCTTTAAATGATGATGAGGTTCTGGCTGTAGCATTTGAGTTTATACATGATGGAGATATTTATCAGGTGGGGGAATTTACTAATAACAATAACAGCAGCAGTAATGATTTATCTGATGCGTTATATGTAAAACTTTTAAGGCCGGCATCGTTTTCACCCTACTCTTATTCTTGGAATTTGATGATGAAAAACATCTATTCACTTGGATATAATGTTTATAAAGTGCAAAAAGATAGATTCAAACTGGATATCAGTTATTTAAGCGATACTACAGGCATATACTTAAATTATATTCCCGATAATAATATTGAAGATGAAACTCTTTTGAGCACAATGAATTTAGACAGGCTTAATAATAGGAATGATCCTTATCCTGATGGTATTTTTGATTTTATTGAAGGCTTCACGATTGATAGTGAAAATGGTAATATAATATTCCCAGTAGTTGAGCCATTTGGATCTCATTTGATGAATAATATTGGTAATGAAGAAATTGCGATGAAGTATGTTTACAGGGAGTTATACGATTCAACCCTAACAGTGGCACAACAGTTTCCCGAGAAAAACAGATTTCGACTTAGTGGTGAATATAGAGCTTCTTCGGGATCTGATTTTAATTCTGATATGTTGCTTATGAGCCAGACTCAAAGGAAAACATTAATGGGGGTAAATTTTCTTTATGATATTTCAAAAAACCTATCATTGGGTGGCACACTGATGCATTATTACGAAAAGCCCTTGATAGTGAAGACTGCTTTTGGTGATGAAGCTGCAAGAAACACAATGTGGGGAGCTAACTTATCATATAGAAAGCAATCGTATACATTAACTAATCTTATTAATCTGCTTCCTTTTGTTGAAGCTTCTTTGCCTTCTGAGATCAGTGCCAATTTGGAGTTTGCCCATTTATTGCCCGGACATTATAAGAATAAATATGTTGGCGAATATTCATATCTTGATGATTTTGAAAGTTCATCATCTGGAATAGATATTCGCAACCCTTATTCGTGGACTCTTTCCTCTACTCCATTCAATAACAGCTCAACAGGGTTGTTTCCTGAAGCTGCTTTGAGCAATAATATTGAATATGGAAAAAACAGAGCACAATTAGCCTGGTTTTATATTGATGGGATATTTACAAGAAGAAATTCTGGATTGACTCCTTCTCATTTGAAAAACGATCCTGAGCAGCTTTCGGATCACCGGGTACGTGAGGTATATGAGAGAGAAATATTTCCTAATAGAGACTCCTACTTTGGTCTTCCATCGACCATACCTATTCTAAACATTTCTTTTTATCCCGATGAAAGAGGTCCATATAATCTTGATACTAACATCAACAGTGAGGGACAGTTACTTAATCCTAGTGACAGATGGGGAGGTATTACACGAAGAATGGATACAAATGATTTTGAGGCGGCCAACATCGAATATATTGAGTTTTGGATGATGGATCCGTTTATAAATGACTCCACTTCATTAAGCTCGGGTGGAGATCTTTATTTTAACCTTGGAAATATTTCTGAAGACATACTGAAAGATGGCAAGAAGTTTTATGAAAATGGCTTGCCGATTAATGGTGACACCACTGAGGTTGGCTACACAGTGTGGGGAAAGTACCCAAAACGACAATCAACAGTTTATGCATTCGACAACTCAGGGGGTATAGATTCAAGACGCTTGCAGGATGTTGGATTTAATGGACTTAATAGTGAGGAGGAAAAACAATTTCCGACATATTTTAACTATATAAATGAGATTAAGAATATCGTTTCTCCCGAGACAATTTCTAAAATGGAGATTGATAACCACTCACCTTTAAATGATCCAGCGGGTGACAATTTCAGACATTATAGAGGAACAACACAGGATAGACTGCGATTGAGCATATTAGACAGATACAAATATTTCAACGGAAGTGAAGGCAATTCACTAGATGCTGAGGAGGATAAATTTTCGGGTGCTTCACGTACTACACCTGATATTGAAGATATAAATAATGATAATACACTAAATGAAAACGAATCGTATTATCAATATAAGGTTTCACTGCGTCCGGGTGCAATGGAAGTTGGCACAAATTATATTGTAGATAGTCGTGAAGCAACAGTTAGATTAAGAAATGGAAGTGATAGCAGAGTAAAATGGTATCAGTTTAAAATCCCTATACGTGTGTACGAATCAAGAATAGGCAATATTCGAGGATTTAACAACATACGGTTTATGAGAATGTTTCTTACTGGATTTAATGAGCCAATATTCTTGCGATTTGCCACTCTGGAGTTAGTGAGAAGCGACTGGAGAACATATAGAAGAGATTTGATTTCGGGTGGGGATATTAGCGGTACAGGCGAAATTGATATCTCTACTGTAAATATTGAAGAGAATGGTAGTCGAGCTCCGGTAAACTATGTTATACCCCCAGGTGTTTCCAGGATAATTGATCCGGGGCAACCACAGCTTAGAAAAGAAAATGAGCAATCGCTATCTCTAAAAATCAGCAATTTAGAAACGGGTGATACGCGCTCGGTATATAAAAACAGTGCATATGATTTGAGACGGTACAAAAGGTTGCAAATGTTTGTGCATGCCGAAAAACTGGTTGATGATCCAACATCTCCCGAGGATAGAGATTTGACTATGTTTATACGATTGGGGTCTGATTATAGAAACAATTATTATGAATATGAGATTCCTTTAAAGATTACTCCTGAAGGACAGTATAGCACACATAGCAACACAGATCGTGAGATAGTTTGGCCGAAAGAGAATATGCTTAATATACCTCTCGATTTGCTTACATCTCTTAAACTAAACAGAAACAAAGAGGAACTTTTAGGCTCATTTAAAGATAGATCTAATAGGTTCAGAAGACATGATCCTGAAAAACCTGATAACTCAGTATCAATTGTTGGAAACCCCTCACTTGCTGATGTGAAAGTGATAATGATTGGTATCCGCAACACATCGAATGGAAATAGATCTGCGGAAGTATGGGTAAATGAACTTAGACTTACTGAGTTTGATAATAAAAGTGGATGGGCAGCGCAAACAAACGTAAACTTGGCTTTGTCAGATATAGGAAATATCAATTTTTTGGGAAGGAAAGAGACAGCAGGTTATGGAGCTCTCAATCAAGGCCTGCTTGAAAGGAGAAATGATGATTTTAATTCTTATAATATTTCATTGAATTTTGAACTGGGGAGATTTTTACCTAAACAGATAAAACTTTCTGCTCCATTTTATTATAATTATTCAAATCAACTATCTACGCCTTTGTATGATCCTTTCAACACCGATCTGCTACTTAAAGAGACTATCGAATTATCTAATGACCAGCGTTATAACGACTCTATAAGAAGGATTGCTATATCAAAATGGACAAATAAAAGCATTAGTTTAAGTAACGTGAAGATGGATATTAAAAGTAAAAATCCAATGCCATATGATCCAGCTAATTTAAGCTTAACATATGCTCATAACCTAAGTAGCAGGCATAGCCCTGATACTGAATATGAATCTGTAAGTGACTGGCGTTTTAAAGCAGAATACGACTATTCTCCTAGGGCACTGTTGTGGGAGCCGTTTAGAAATATAAATAACGGTTTGAGTATTTTTAAAATTATAAATTTTAATTTTATGCCAGATAATATTCGATTCTCTTCAGACATTAATAGGTACTATCAAGAGATACAGTTAAGAGAAATTAGCAAGCATTCGTCTAATGAGTTCTTAAGTAATCAGAAATATCTCACATTTAGTAGTAATTTCTTTTGGAATAGAAGTTTCAACATAAACTGGAATATTACCAGAAACCTAATATTTTCGTTAAGATCTGGCACTCTGTCAGAAATAGAAGAGCCTTATCTGCAAGTAAATAAAAAAATAAATAGAAATGATTATGATATCTGGAAAGACAGTATTGCAAGTAGCATTGCAGATTTAGGAAAGCCTTTGAATTATGAACAGCTGACAAACTTAACCTTTACGTTTCCGTTTGCTCAGATTGCTCCGCTTAGGTGGATTAACTCTAGTGCTGCTTATAGTTCGCATTACAGATGGCAAAGAGGTGCTTATATTGCTGATGAAACAATTGGAAATTATCTCTACAACGACATTTCAATAACCTTGAATAGTAGATTTAATTTTGTGGCAATTTATAATAAAATCCCAATCAGGAGTATGAATATGAATCTTAGTATAAAAAGAAGAACTGATGTGCCTGGTTATATTCCTTTAATTGGCGATTTCTTTGGACAAAATGGAGATGGAAGTGGTCTCAAGCCAGGGTTAGGCTTTGCTCTTGGCATTGATGGGGGAAAAGAGTTTATTGAGCGTTCTCTTGCCAATAACCTTTTAGTTATTAATAAAGACAACATAAATCCCGCAATATTCAACAAAACTATGAATTTAAAATTGGATGCTACTATTGAGCCTTTTAGGGGGCTTAACGTTAATCTGAGTATGCTTTATGAGGATAACAAACGAAACGAAATATATTACATGCTTGATGCTACCCCCAATAGAATGGGTGGAAGTTTTGCCATGACAACTGTATCTATATTTTCTGCTTTTGAGAATTCTAGAGCCGAAAACAACTATTACTCTGCAACTTTTGAAAAATTCTTAAACACTAGAGAGGTTATATCGGAACGAATACAAAATCAGTATTCTGAAATTATTGGGGATAATTCAATAAATTTAAATCATGAAATAATAAATAGAAATTCTGCTGATGTATTAATACCAGCTTTTTTGGCAGCGTATACTGGAAGGAGCTCCAAAAATATCGGGCTCACTCCTTTTCCAGATCTAAAATCAATGTTACCTAATTGGGAAATAACTTATAATCTTATATCGTTATTCCCAGATCTTCAGAACATAGTACAATCACTCAGCCTCAACCACAGATACTTGTCGCAATACCGTGTAGGATCATATTCTTCTTTTCAAAGCTGGGAATCGCTTAATAAAAATGATGGCAATTCTCTTGGGTATATCACAGACCAAACAACGGGGTCAAACATCCTTTCTTCTCCTTTTAATATCCCTTCGGTGAACATAGTTGAGAGTTTTAATCCTCTTATTGAAGCACAGACTACATTTTATAATAATATGAATGTTAGGTTCAGAATAAATAAAACCAGAGGTATTAATCTGAATATTGCTTCTTTTCAAATGGTGGAAACAAGTGATAATAATATTGAGGTAGGCCTTGGTTATAAGTACAAAGATTTTAATATACAACTTGATATTTCACGTAATACTACATCTGCTTTAATCCGAAAAATTGAAGACGGGTTCACACAGGCTACTAATGGATTAAGAACATATTCTCTTCGCTTTTCAACCGATTACCCACTAAGTAAAAAGCTTATTTTAAAAGGATTCTATGACTTTAATATGCACCGTCCTCTTATATCATCATATTCTTATCCTACATCAAATAGTATTGCGGGATTAAGTATTAGATTCAATTTAAACGATTAATTTTTTTTGGTTAATAATGCCGAAAATTTTATTCCAAAATATATTGTCCCTCGTTACTCAAATGTCTAGTATAAAGTGTGAGAACTTTGATTTTAACAAATCATAAATTTGAACTTTAACATTCCTTTTTTTCTTAATTTATGCTATTACATCTGTTTTTTTACGCATTTTTCCATTTTTAAGAGGATATGTTAAACAAAAAAGTCGTTTATTTGTTAAATTATTAATTGAATGAACGATCTTTGAAATAGTAACAAAAAAACGGAGGTAATTAATAAGTATGAAAAAATCGACTATTTGGTTGCTTGCCGTAGTGATGTTCACAGCATTTTTAGCTCTGTTATTTCTACAGGTGAGATACATGAGTACAACAATGGATATTCGTACTCACCAGTTCGACGAGCAGGTAAACAGAAGCCTATATAATGTGATGAGAGACTTGGAGCAAGATCAGACTCTTGACTATCTCGAACAGGATATGATAGAATCTGAAAACAGGTACTCAAGTTACCAACAAGGTCCATCTTCTAATGTCGCTGGTGAACAAACTACCCCTGCAATGTCATCAGTCAATAGAATAAGACAGAGATTTGAAACAGAAAAAACTGAGCAATCCTTACGTCCCGAAGATGATGAGAAAAGAGTATTTGTAACACCACAACAAAGTGCAAGTACAATTTCTAAAACTCAATACGAGCTTCAACAATCACTTTCGAGACGTTATTTGCACGAACGATCATTACTTGATGAAGTAATTTACAAAATAATGAACCGTTCGAGTAATAAACCTATTGAAGAAAGAATTGATTTTGAAGTTTTACAACAGTATATTCGATACGAGTTGTCATACAATGGTTTAAATGAGCCATTCGGTTTCCAAGTTGTAAATTTCAACAATCAGGTGGTTTATTCATCTCCAGATTTTTCTAATAGAGACAAAAATGCAATTTATACACAGACACTTTTCCCTCAAGATCCTCCCGCTAAACTAAATTCTTTAAGGGTTTATTTTCCAACTAAAAGGAATTATGTGTATAGTGAGCTGACGTTTTTTATACCATCGTTAATATTCACGTTTATCTTGTTGATAACGTTTATCTTTACAATGGTTTCTCTATTCAGACAAAAGCGTTTGTCTGAAATGAAAAATGATTTTATTAACAATATGACACATGAGTTGAAAACTCCTGTATCAACCATCTCGCTTGCTTCTCAGATGCTTAAAGATGAGTCTATTCTGAAATCACCTGAAGTTTTCAAACATGTAACAGGAGTGATTAATGACGAGACCAAGAGGTTGAGTCTTCAAGTAGAAAAAGTGCTACATATGTCGCTCTTCGACAAGCAAAGGACAAAGCTAAAGATGAAGGAGTTAGATGCGAATGATCTTGTAGTTAGTATAGCAAATAAACATGTTTTGAAAGTTGAAAAACTAGAAGGTAAGCTGGATGTGGATTTACAAGCTGAAAATTCAACAATTAGTGTTGATGAAATGCATTTCACTAATGTGATATTCAATATTTTGGATAATGCATTAAAATATCGCAAACGTGATGTTCCACCAGAACTGATGATGCGTACACGAAATGAAGGTAATAAAATCATTATCACAATTGAAGATAATGGTATAGGAATGAAAAGGGAGGATGCTAAGAAAGTATTTGAACGATTCTACAGAGTGCATACCGGCAACAGACATGATGTAAAAGGATTCGGTCTAGGGCTGGCATATGTAAAGAAGATTGTAAATGATCTCAACGGCACTATACGTGCTGAGAGTGATTTAGGAAAAGGAACAAAATTTATAATTAGTTTACCCGTAATAATACAAAAATGATATGGAAGAGAATTTGAAAATTTTTTTATGTGAAGATGATGAAAATCTTGGTATGTTACTAAGAGAATATCTTCAGGCAAAAGGTTTTGACACCGACTTATTCCCTGATGGAGAGGCTGGTTTCAAAGGTTTTGTGAAAACAAAATACGACCTGTGCATCGTTGACGTAATGATGCCTAAAAAGGATGGAGTGACATTGGTTAAGGAAATTAGACAAATCAACTCGGAAATTCCAGTGATTTTCCTTACTGCTAAAAATATGAAGGAAGATGTTCTGGAAGGTTTTAAAGCTGGTGCTGATGATTATATCA
>JAAZCL010000077.1 GCA_012513315.1 Bacteroidales bacterium
AAAATTGAGATTGAACCTTATAGCCTCTATTCGCTAGATAACAATGTAAGAGTAGTAGAGATTCTTGATGCAGCCAGAAAATCTGCAAAAGAGGGGAGAACAGTATATTGGGATTGACATACTCTTTCATGCAATTATATTGTATGATATCTGCAGCTTTAATTAAACTATGAGATAGGAATTGAGCAGTAACTGGATTAATAGATTGTTATACCCGATAAGGTATAAGGTAACGGCTTGCATCTGTTTTTATACCCGAAAGGGTGTAAAATACATATAAACATAAGATATTATACCCGATGTGGTATAATATTAATAAAAAACCTTATATTTATACCCTAAAAGGTATAGTATAATGGATTTAAGAGAATTTGTAAAAGAAAAAAGAGCTTTGGTAAACCTTACCCAAGCTGAATTGGCAGAAAAGGCTGGTGTTGGACTTCGTTTTGTAAGGGAGTTGGAACAAGGCAAAGAAACCTTACGGTTGGACAAAGTAAACCAAGTGTTGCAATTGTTTGGGTATGAAATGGGCCCAGTTGAACAAAAACGCAATTTAAAATAAGTGAGTATCCGAAATTTCTAAATACTAATTTAATATGAGAAAAGCTGAAATAAGAATACACGATACCACTGCAGGTTGGCTGACTCAAGATGAAAATGGATATCATTTTGAGTATGATGTAAAGTTCTTAAATAATAAAAAAGCTACACCTATTAGTCTAACTCTACCATTGCAAAAGAATGTTTTTTCAAGTAAAGTTTTATTTCCTTTTTTTGATGGGTTAATTCCAGAAGGGTGGCTGTTGGATGTTGCTGAAAAAAGCTGGAAGTTGAATCCACGCGATAGAATGGGGTTGTTATTGGCTTGCTGCAAAGATTGTATTGGTGCAGTAAGCGTTCATCCAATAAATGAAAGTGAAGTATGAAAAAAAGATGTCTATATTGTTACCTAATGCTTGAGAATGAAGAGCATGATTACCATGCATCATGTAGTCGGAGAATATTTGGAACATCAATTGCACCTGAATTGCCTTATAGTGAGTCCAATATGGAGGAGTTAGCTATGCAGGTAATACAAAGCCAAACTGCTGTTACAGGGGTTCAACCCAAATTGTCATTACACCTTGCTTCTGCTAAAGAACCGAATCTTGCTAAAAAATTCACTATAGTTGGTATGTGGGGAGGATATATATTAAAACCACCTTCTCCATATTATGCAAATATGCCTGAAGTAGAAGACCTAACTATGCATTTGGCACATATAGCAAAAATAAAGGTTGTGCCGCATAGTTTGATCAGGCTTCAATCTGGAAATTTAGCATATATTACTAAACGTATAGACAGGGTGAGAAAGTCGAAACTTCATATGGAGGATATGTGCCAACTTACTGAAAAACTCACTGAAGATAAATACAGAGGGTCTCATGAACAAGTGGCTAAAGCTATATTAAAATACTCAGCAAACCCTGGATTGGATGTGGTTAATTTTTTTGAAGTGGTCCTCTTCTCTTTTCTTACAGGCAATGCTGATATGCACCTAAAAAACTTCTCTCTGATTAATGAACCTACTATAGGTCCTGTTTTTTCTCCTGCTTATGATTTAGTAGCTACAGCTTTAGTAAATCCTGCTGATGATGAAGACTTAGCATTAACGCTGAATGGGAAAAGGAAGAAAATAAACAGGAGCGATTTTATAAAAGCTTTTACTACAATTGGTTTAGATGTAAAACAACAAGAAAATATTTTTAATAAAATGGAGAAGGCCTTCCCTAAGTGGAAACAGATGATTGATATAAGTTTCTTGAATCAAGATTGGAAGGAAATGTACAAAGAGTTAATTGAAGAAAGATTTAGAAGGCTTTTATAATTGACACGGTGGGTGCAATATACTATTTCTTTCTTCATCTGTTCACAAAAACACAATGTTCACGTAACGTGAACAAGCTTAAAGCATGAACAAAGAGTTGTTTACAGTTAGTATGGTTGAAGTGACTTTTAGAACTCAAATGCATGCTTTTGCAACTCTTGCCTGCCAAATTGCAATAGTTATCACGATAGGATTAGCACCTAATCAAAGAGTGCTCTAAACAATTATATAATTATTTCTCCAAAACCACAGTCTTCTCCTTCACAAAATCCAATAGGGTAGCATAAATAGGATGTCGGCGCAATATAAGTGCATTGCCCACCATAAACAGCTGTTTGCGAGCACGGGTGAGTGCTACATTCAACTTCCTGTCTACAGTGCCATCGTGGTTGAGGTTGCAAAGAAAATCTAATTGGTATGCTTTGTTTACACAAAACGAAAGCAAAATAATATCACGCTGGCTACCTT
>JAAZCL010000078.1 GCA_012513315.1 Bacteroidales bacterium
GGTTTATTGCGATTACTTTTCGGAAATGGCCGACGATAGAAATGGTTTGTCTACGGAGATTTCGGGTGATGGTGTGCATCCAAACAAAGCAGGTTTTGCAATTATGCAGCCTATTGTAGAAAATGCTATTGCTAGGGCCCTACTTATGTGGGGCAGATAAATTATATGGCTATAAAAAGATTAGGGTAGATTAAAATAATATCTAAGGTCAAGCTCCTTATGTGGAAAAAGTAAACTCCTTAGGGCCTTTTAATCCAGGTGCTGAATAATACTTTTCGAGACTTCCTTTAACCTTAATCTTCCTTCCAATGTTGGAGGGGTTATTAAGAATATTAAGTGCATCTCTAACTTTGCCTGCGGGAAGTTCAACAGGCAATATAGCGTCAGTATTAACTTCATATTTTGTATCAGAAATAGCAATAACCGAATGTTTGGCTGATGATACATCTGATGTGAAGCTTTTTACACTGTTTCCTGTAAAGCTACCAACTATATATCCATAGACCCATACATCTTTTTTACCTTGATTGGTTTGTGCCTCTGCAATAGAGTATGGAGATGATTTTGAACCTTTTATAGAAGGTGGTGCTTGCTCGGTTAGCTCTGCAACTACATCAACAACAGGGCCCTCTAGCCAATCGGTTATACTACCTTGCACACTTTGAGCCATGTCTTCTTCATTAATCGAAATATTGTAAGTATAACGAGTTGATTTTTGAAATGAAGATATGTTTTTTTCATTTTTCAATGAATATCTATATGCCATGCTCTCATCACCATCAAAAATAAGCCATATCTCTTTTTGCGATATATCATTTTCGGGCAATAATATAGCTTCAATAAAGCCTTCATTTTTTACAATCAACTCAACATCACCAAAATCAGATGCAGGTTGAAGTTTCCCCGTGTTTAAATCAAACATCGCCTTAGTGGCAACATTAGTTATCACCACCCTTAAATCCCTTAAATTATTAGGGGCATACCCCCTTATATTTATCGCAATTTTAGAAAGCTGGTGACTAAAAGAAAGTACCACCTCTCCATCATGCTTACTAATATCAGTTGCATTATTTGAATACATAAAATCTATATCAGGCAGGTTAATCTGAGAAGAAATATCAATTGGGTATTTAAAATCATTTATTACTTCGCGATAAGGGTAATAAGCTATAAAATCTGCACTCTTGCCATCACTAGGGAAATATAAAGCATCATCCTCGGTAGCAGGTGTAAAACTATAATTGCCACTATTGTTTATATATTTTGCATTTTGATTGAAAGTTGTGCCCACAAAAGATTTATCAACCTCCTTCATGTAAACACCAATTTTGTCATTCTTGTGCCATGTATCGTCAGAAGCACGTGTGGTTAATCTTTCTATATTAGCACTAAAATTGACTTGGTTTTCACTTGTATTCCAACTAATTGGTTCTCCTTCGCAAGAAGCAATTAGTAAGCATATTAGCGAAAGATAAAATAACTCGATTTTCATGATTATAATTTATTTAATTTATAAAACTTTCATTCAATATTAGTATACATTTTTAATTAAGATAGTTGAAAATTAAACTACAATATTTTGTATTAATCATTCATTTTGTTTTAACAGGGAGCATTATAGCAAATAATGTGAAAATGCCAAATAATAGTGCAAAAATTAAAGCTGTCAACAAAACACTTTAATATATGTTTAAAGAGAAAGTACAAAAACTCAACAAGAGAAAATTCAAACAATTAGCAAAAGTAAATATAACACATAGTAAGACTTATTCAGTTAGACTAATTTCAATACATAGCAATAGTAAACTAAACAATTATGGAAGATTTAAATAAATACTCAAGAACAATAACTCAAGATCCCACACAGCCTGCCGCACAAGCTCAGCTGTATGCTTTGGGGTTGACAGACGACGATTTAACAAAAGCGCAAGTGGGCATAGTGAGCATGGGCTACGATGGTAATCCTTGTAATATGCACTTAAACGGATTGGCAACGGAAATTAAAAAAGGTATATGGAAACAGAATCTGGCAGGATTTATTTTTCATACAATTGGTGTGAGTGATGGAATGAGCAACGGCACCGACGGCATGCGCTACTCGCTTGTGAGCCGTGAGGTAATTGCCGACTCAATAGAAACAGTTTGTGGAGCTCAGTATTACGATGCTCTTATTGCAGTGCCCGGATGCGACAAAAATATGCCCGGTTCGCTAATTGCCATGGGGAGGATTAACAGGCCTGCCATAATGGTTTATGGAGGTACCATTGCTCCTGGACATTACAAAGGAAAGGATTTAAATATAGTATCGGCATTTGAAGCTTTGGGCGAGAAGATTGCCGGAAAGATAGATGAGACCGATTTTAAAGAGATAGTAAGGCGTAGCTGCCCCGGTGCCGGCGCATGCGGTGGAATGTATACCGCCAACACAATGGCAGCTGCTATTGAGGCTATGGGCATGAGTTTGCCATATAGCAGCAGTAACCCCGCCATAAGTAAAGAGAAACGACAAGAATGTTTGGATGCAGGCAAATATATTCGTTTGCTTCTCGAAAGAGATATAAAACCACGTGATATAATGACGCGCGAGGCTTTTGAGAATGCAATAACTATTATAATTGCATTGGGAGGAAGCACCAATGCTGTGCTTCATATGCTTGCAATGGCCAGAAC
>JAAZCL010000079.1 GCA_012513315.1 Bacteroidales bacterium
CTCTCATGACTTTTCCCAATCTCAATCAGTTCAGCTCTGTCAGACAATTCTGCGAGTTTCTCATAATACGCATTAATTCTGCTATGCTCAGTTACCCTAGATCCAATTTTGTATCCCAAAAACTCTTCAGGCGTAGGAATTTCAGAATCAAATCTAATATCGTCTGGGAAGTAATATTCTAGGCCCTCCGCCTTAATATCCAGAGAAATAAACAATATAGAAGCTGTGAAAAATGATAATAAAAGTTTCATACAAATAGTTTAATCTTAATTTCAAAAACATACAACACCCCTAAACACATATAAATGTATGTTTTAAACGTTTGTAAATAAGAAGTTTAAATTGAGTTTAGTTTAATAAGTCGTTTAGGGTGTTATGCAAATCCTCACCTTTCAAATTCTTTGCAACAATAACCCCATTCTCATCAATCAAGAAGTTAGACGGAATAGCCCTCACACCATAAAGTTTAGCCGGTTCACTATCCCAATGCTTTAAATCCGTAACATTAGTCCAAGTCAGTTTATCCTTTTCAATAGCAGCCAACCATCCCACTTTGCTATGATCAAGCGATACTGCAAAAATATCAAAACCTTTATCTTTATATTCTTCATAAGCCCTTACGATGTTAGGATTTTCTCTTCTGCAAGGTCCGCACCACGAAGCCCAAAAATCGAGAAAAACATATTTGCTCTTACCAATATGGTCTGCAAACTCCACACTATTACCTTCAGTATCAGTTGCAGTAAAATTAGGAGCCTCATTACCCACTGCCACCTCTTCAAGAGTAGGAATTAACTCCTCAAGAGTCTCAACATATGGAGTATTCCTTAAAGATGGATCAAGCAAATCAATGTTAGATCTAATTTGCTCAGGAGTCAAACGATATGAATAATCTCGATATAAAGCATAAGCCGACACCAATGAAGAAGGATGTTGTCTGATAAATGAATCTATTTCAACATTTCTTTGGCTCTTATAATCCACATAAAGATTATGCAGTTCCGATCCCTCAACCGTTGTATTTCTGTAGTAATTGGCCGAGTCAAGAACAACATTTGCCTGATTCTCATCCAAAAACAAAAGAAAAGAACCCTTTGTAGAATCTAATGAGAGTCCATATATCTCTGGCAACTCAACATCCTTTGAGAAGCTAAACTCACCATTCACAATCTCAGACGAGTCAATAACATCAAACGTTTTATTACGAAACTTCTGTAGGTAAACTATACCCGATTCTACACCTTCAACTCTACCCGTAAGTAGCACACTCTCTTCTTGCTTTTGGGTACACGAAACTGCAATTATTGCAATTATCAGTACGAATAAACTTTTCTTCATCATTTTCTATTTTAATTGATTGTAATATTTTATTCCGATAGCTTCCAGCCATTATCATTAGCTGTAGCTAACTCTCCATAAATTCCTCTTTCACCTGCATTTGCAATACCTCCAAATGTATAAGTTTCTAGCCCAATTAGTTCAAGTTGAATTTGAGGCACAGGAAATTGCGTTGGAGTTCCTCCCTGAAGCAAATCGTTTCTTCTCATAAATGTAAACGGAACAAAAGTGCCACCTGCACCATCAATTTCTATTGAATACTCATAATGTAGTGCTTCACGCAAAGCGCTTTCGTTTGCAGGTATATTAGGAAGCTCACCATTAATTATGCGCGAAGCGTCAGATGCATTCAAAAGTTCTGCGGCACCTGCATAATCATTCAACCAGAATTTAGATTCCGCTTTAAGCAGTCGTATTTCTTCTTTAAGAAAATATGGATTTATTGCACCTGCAACATTTAATGTCGATCGTTCTGGTGCAACCCATCTATTTCTCATGTAATTGCTAAAAAGTCCACGTCCTCTAGCTTCCAATAGAATTCCAAAATTAGTAGTATATGTGAAATAATCATAGAATCTTTTATCATCTGTTTCAATTGGTTCCAGAATTATTGAATTGTCAACAGGATAGTAATTAGGAGTTGAACC
>JAAZCL010000080.1 GCA_012513315.1 Bacteroidales bacterium
CTTAAGCGATGTTTTGTGGGGCAAGCTTGTGTTTTAAAACAAAACTATTCTGCTTCCGATTCATTATTTTTCAGCAATTCTCAAGGGATGAATGGTGAAGCAAGCGCAGTTTTTGCTGGTCCATTCACGGTTACTCATCATAAATCTACTTTGCTTATTGCTGGCATGTTTTCGTTTATGAATGCAGGGTCTGGATCTAATCAAAGCAACCATATGTACAAGTTGGGTCCTATTCACCAGGGCATATTAGAACGAGGTGCAAAAACTACAAGTGACTCCTTTGTGCTATGGCCAGCCAAGGTGGGACCTTTTTCTCTTATTCTTGGTCGACATCATCAACATGCAGATACATCCAATTTACCTTACTCATATTTGATAGAGAAAAACAACACTACCTATATAGCTCCTGGTGTTAATTTACGAAGTGTAGGTACTATCCGAGATGCCAAGAAGTGGCCTGAAAGAGATTTCAGGAATGACCCCAACAAATTGGATTTTATCAATTTCAACCTATTGAGTCCTTACACAATTCAAAAAGTACTTGCAGGGATAGATATATTGACCAACTTGCAAGCTACAGCTGGTGAAGCTTCAGATATATACACTTACCAAAGTTGTATTATAACTAATTCTGCTTTAAAGAAAGGACTTAAACTATATAATATGGTGGTGCATAAGTTTTTGGGCAATTCATTAATAAAGCGCTTAGAGCATATTCAGTTCAAAAGCAATAAGGAGATTAGAGCTCGCTTAGTGCCAGATTTAGATATTGGTACAGGTGAGTGGGTAGATCTCTCGGGTTTAATTGCACCAAAATCCGAAATAGATTTATTAATTTCGCAGATTGAAAAGGGTGAGATTACTAAACTTCGAGATATTAATCAAGTTTTCGGTTATTTGCACGCAAATTATTACACAATAGAGTGGTCGTGGGCATGGCGCAAAATTCAAGAGTATTATCAACTAGATGCTTCAAGTATTACAAGTAGTGACGTAATAAGTATTGTTGAGAAATGGAAGAATTCTGTTATAAAGCTTGATGAGATGATATATGAAGATGCAAAGAAAGAGTTTTCACTGTCATTCAAAACAGGATTTGGAGCAGATGGCAATATTAAAGAGCGCATGCTGGATTTTGAATCAGTAAGGGGTGCTTTTGATAATAATGAATTTGTAGTAACAGTATTAAAACACATTGAAGATAAAAGAGCATTGGGCGATGAGTTAATTGCACGCATGAAACAGGTAGATAGCAAAAATGGCTAAAAAGAAATATTACGTTGTATGGGATGGTCGTGAAACAGGGGTTTACAATTCGTGGGAATCATGCAAAAAACAAGTCTTAGGTTATCCAGGTGCAGTATACAAGTCATTCGATAGTGAAGAGTTGGCTAATGAGGCTTTTTATGATGATAGTAAAGAGCATGTCGGCAAGAATAAAAAAAAACCGCAACTTACTGAACAGCAAAAGAAAAAATATGGTGAACCTATTCTTGAGAGTATCTCTGTAGATGGGGCAAGTAGTTCTCGTGGAGGTATGTCAGAGTATAGAGGGGTGTTTACGCACAATGCTAAAGAGATTTTCAGACAGGGTCCTTTTCCGGAGGGAACTAATAATTTAATGGAGTTCCTCGCTTTAGTGCATGCTTTAGGATATTGCAAACAAAATGGAATCTTGCTGCCTATCTACTCGGATAGTCGAACAGCCATATTGTGGGTGCAAAAAAAAGAGATAAAAACAAAACAACCACGCACAAAAAACAATGAGCAACTCTTTGCTCTAATTGATAGAGCCCTGAAGTGGCTTAAGGAGAACGACTATTCAAATAAAATTCTTAAATGGGAAACTAAGGTGTGGGGCGAGATACCTGCTGATTTTAATAGGAAGTGACTAAAATATTGTTTTTGTTGCTAATCTACTTTAACATCCATTTCCTCCATAATAAATTATTAATCAGTGTTTTATATTTGGCTTTGATAGTCAGGTAGTTTTGGGTTATTTGTAAATTCAAGTTGCAAAACCCTTTAATAGTGTTAAATATAAGGGCATTACTGTGTTAAATACACTATTACTTTTCTTAATGTGTTTTTTAGTTATATCTTTGTTTCTGTTAAAATAATAGGTGCATTGTTTTATGTTATATAATGTATTCAAATCTACTAAAACAGCGATTTAAATTTAGAGTGAAAATCTAATTTAAATAGATACCTACATTTTTATTGCTATTTCTTCAGGTAATTAGAATATGCATATTTAAGAAACAGCAATAGAAGCGTTTACCATGTTGCTTTTGTAATTTGAAACCTTCAAATGATATACAATTCACAAATAATCAATTAATTAAAAAAGAATGAAAAGAAAACATTTTCTTAGGATGAGAAGTCTATTGACACTTATAATGAGTGTGATGGCTTTTGGTTTGTATGCACAGAACATTACCATAAAGGGTACTGTTACTGATGATACAGGTATGACTGTTATCGGTGCAACGATTATTGTTGAAAGCGACGCAAGTCGAGGAACAGTAACAGACATTGATGGAAATTATGAATTAACCAATGTAGCTAGTGATGCGAATCTTGTATTTAGCTATGTAGGATATAAAACTCAAGTAATTTCTGTTAATGGACGATCAACAATTTATGTAGTTATGTCTTCAGACACAGAGCTCTTAGACGAAGTTGTTATTGTTGGGTTTGGTACTCAGAAAAAAGTAAACCTTACAGGTTCTGTAGCTACCATTGACAATAAAATGCTTGAAAGCAGACCTATAACAAGTGTGTCAGCAGGTCTTGCAGGATTACTGCCTGGAGTATCAGTAAGACAGTCCTCTGGATTGCCAGGTGGTGATGGCGGTACAATTCGAATTCGTGGTACAGGTACATTAAATCAAGCATCGCCAATGGTGCTTATCGATGGAGTAGAAGCTTCGCTTAATGATGTGCAAGCAAATGATATCGCTAATATTTCTGTGTTGAAAGATGCTGCATCTTCTGCTATTTATGGTTCTAAAGCTGCTAATGGTGTTATTTTGATCACTACTAAGTCTGGTAGATCAGGAAAGCCTGTAGTTAGCTATATGGGCGACTTTGGATGGCAATCACCAACAAAACTTCCTGAATATTTAGGATCTTACGATTACGGTGTTCTTTTTAATGAAGCATTAGCAAACAGTGGCAAAGCTCCTAAATTTACCGATAATGACTTGAAGCTCTTTAGAGATGGATCAAGCCCTTACAC
>JAAZCL010000081.1 GCA_012513315.1 Bacteroidales bacterium
CTTTTATTCTTTTCTAAACATTTCCACCGTGGTGGATACAAGTTTCATCACATCTTTGTCAAATCTACCGTGGTGGATTATGATTGGGGGAGAGGTTGTATGAAATGTTTTAGTAGAATATACACGAATGGATAGGAATGAGAAATCCCTTCCGAAAGGGGGAAGGGATTTTTTTCTTTAGGTGTGATCTACAATTTAATTAGCTAGCTAGTTTTTTTATCAGATAATTGCAGATAATTGCAATATGCACAGCTACTTTATTGTTTTTCTTACGGTTCAACATTCTGTATATCAGCTTAATGACAGTCATGACGATATCTTCAAAACTTACATTATATATATTATTATACCTACAATATCTCTGTCTCTTATATATATATACGTGTGTTACTTATTACAACTAAAACAACTTCTTGTTTCTAAACAAATAATTATCGTTGTGCACCTCAAGAAACTGCGTCACGCTGAAACTATCTTTGCCCTTCATTGCTGCATATATGCGCTCAAACTCTTCTTGCACAACACTATTAGAGAAGTAAGCCCTATAGTTGTCGTCAACTTTAGAATAGCCTATTCTCTGCAAACCCGTGGTTAAGAATTGCTTGGAGCAAGCAATAATAAATTCATAAAATAGCTGCCACTCTTTCTCATCCCAATCATCAAAAAATCTACTACCAAAATGTTTTTCGGGTGTGTTTTCCAAATTCCAAAAATAAGAAAACTTATATTCGACAAACCGCCTGTTGGTAGAGTCGGCATCTTTGTCGTGTCTCACTGCATAGTTGGTTGTAACCACAAACTTGGGAGCATCTTCAAAAGGAATAGTTACTGCATGAGTCCCCTTCCTTTCCGATGTAATATCGCCTGTGATATCTGTATAAAGCGCATTGAAATTAAAATTCCGAAGCACATCGTCCAAAATATAGATATTGTGATACCGTTGCAAATCTGCATAAACATGCCTATAGCCTGTTTCAAATTTGGCTCCATCTTTAAACATTGCACCCCTCACTTTGCGAACCGCTTCGGTAAGCAGCGATTTTCCACGAGCCCCTTTTCTGGCCTCATCGTCAGCATCATGGTCTGTTAATATTACTGCAGGCGACTCGGCCGAGTTTTTATAATTGCTAACTAAATAACCAATCATAGAGTAAAAAGCAATTACATCTTCCACCTCAATTTCGGTAAGCTCATCTGTTTCTCTTCCAACAATGGCATAGATTATAAACTTCTCAAAATCGCCTATCCCCCTTTTATCCATATCCACCTCCTCAAAATGATGCTTTTGCGACTGTGTGCCTACAAAAAAACCAATCTCTTCGCTTTTATAGTCAACCATCTCTATACCACTCTCGGTTATCTTACACACCCCGTTTTTAAACGGTAGGTAGATAGCATCTTTGGTATCTTTGTTCAGGTTGTAGGGCTCAGGCACCATCAGCTCCCAACTGTTTTGTATCAAATTCTTCTTTGACACCAACAAGTTCTCAAGGTGTTCCCTCTTTTCTGGATGATTGATATTTTGTTTGAGATAAGCAATTGTATCAGTTTTATGATTAAAAGGGTTCAATATTTTATTCTCATTCTTAATAATAGTAATAGTATCATTTCCCTCTTCCGAAATGCGCATAAAGCCTGCTTGCTTAAAATAGTTAGCCAAGTGAGAAGCCGACATGGTGAAACTGCTTGTATAGAAGTTATACACATTGCTCTTTTTGCTATTATTTAATACAAGATTAGTGCGAGGCAATGCTGTAGTTGTTTCGCCATATCCCATTTCCAATAATTTCGATGCTGCTTTATTATATGCATCTGTACTAAGACTTCCGTAAGTTAACAGCGTGAATACACTCGTGGGTGTATAAGCTTTATTTGGCTCAAAAGCAGTGCCATTAGTAAACACATATAATATTTTATCAGACCTTCTTAAATCGGCAGAATTACCACCCTTCTTGCCTGGTCTTGTAAATCTTATGTTTATACTATCGCTAGCACTCTCATTAATTTTCCATCCGTGCAACTGTAATAGCGAAACCACATCGCCTCTACTGCTATAATCATCAAAAGGCGAGAGTCCTTCATAATTATCTGCACTTGGTAGCAAGGTGTAAGGCATTACTTCTGGCTTTAACAGGGTGGTTTGCGTATCTACCCAATACTCTTCCATTTTGCGCCACACA